>NZ_JASCPM010000036.1:0-47398 GCF_029960215.1 Pseudomonas sp. PS01301
CAGTGTTTCTGTAGCAGCGGCGCGAGCCGCGTCGGCGGTGCATGCGGTGTATCTGGAAGACCGCGATGAGGCCGGACGCGGCTTGCGCCGCTGCTACAGGGGATCGCACTGTTTCTGTAGCAGCGGCGCGAGCCGCGTCGGCGGTGCATGCGGTGTATCTGGAAAACCGCGTCAAGGCCGGACGCGGCTTGCGCCGCTGCTACAGGGTCAGGCTTTTGCCGGTTCTACGGCGATTTCCTGGGTCTCCGGCTTTTTGATCACGGCATACACGACCGCGGTCAACAGGGCACCGGCGACGATGGCCATCAGATACAACAAGGCATGGTTGATCGCGTTCGGAATCAGCAGCACGAACAAGCCACCGTGCGGCGCCATCAGCTTGCAGCCGAAGTACATCGACAATGCACCGGTCAAGGCCCCACCGACAATGCTCGCGGGAATGACCCGCAATGGGTCCTTGGCGGCGAACGGGATGGCGCCCTCGGAAATGAAGCACAACCCCAACACCAACGCCGCCTTGCCTGCCTCACGCTCGGTCTGGGCGAATTTGCGCCGGGCGAAGAAGGTCGCCAGCCCCAGACCGATCGGCGGCACCATGCCCGCCGCCATGGTCGCGGCCATCGGCGCATAGCTCTGCGACGCCAGCAGCCCCACCGAAAACGCATACGCCGCCTTGTTGATCGGTCCGCCCAGGTCGACGCACATCATCGCGCCCAGCAGCACCCCCAGCAGCAACGCGTTGGTGGTGCCCATGCTGTCGAGGAAAGTCGTCAGACCTGCCAGCATTCCAGCCACCGGCTTGCCGACGACATAGATCATCACCAGGCCCGTGAACAGACTGGCCAGCAGGGGAATGATCAGGATCGGCTTCAAGGCTTCCAGACTGGCCGGCAGCTTCGCATAGCGGTTGATCGCCTTGGCCGCGTAACCGGCAATGAAACCCGCCGCGATACCACCGATGAAGCCGGCACCCAAGGTGCTCGCCAGCAAGCCACCGATCATGCCCGGCGCAAGCCCCGGACGGTCGGCGATCGAATAGGCGATGTAGCCCGCCAGCAACGGCACCATCAGCTTGAACGCGGCTTCGCCACCGATCTGCATCAGGGCGGCCGGCAAGGTGCCGGGCTCCTTGAACGCCTCGATACCGAACACGAACGACAGCGCGATCAGCAAGCCCCCCGCCACCACCATCGGCAGCATGAACGACACACCGGTCAACAAGTGCTTGTAGACACCGGTCTTTTCCTGCTTCTTGGGCGCACCGGCAGCGCTGCCGGTGGATTCCACCTCACCTTCGGCCAGCGCCTTGTTGAGGGTCGCTTGAGCCTGTTTCAGGGCAATGCCGGTGCCGCAGCGATAGATCTTCTTGCCAGCAAAACGCTCGGTGGCCACTTCGATATCGGCGGCCAGCAACACCACGTCGGCCTCGTCGATGGCCTGTACGCTCAACGGGTTGCGCGCGCCCACCGAACCCTGGGTTTCCACCTGCAACTCGTAGCCCAACTGCTTGGCGCCCTGCTGCAACGCTTCGGCCGCCATGAAGGTGTGCGCCACCCCGGTCGGGCAGGCGGTGACCGCCACCAGACGCGGTGCACGCGACGCCGTTGCGGCTGCCGCTGGCGCAGCGGCGTAGGGCTTGGCTTGTTCGGCAGCCTGCCGCAGAAAGCCGTCGACATCCTGCAGGGCGTGGGCCGGGCTGCTCTGGAACAGACGCTTGCCGACGAAACGGCTCAGGTCCATGGCACCGGTGTTGACCACCAGCACCCAGTCCGCGGCTTCGATATCAGCCTCGGTCAGACGCTGCTCGGGGTTTTGCGGGTCGAACACTTCAACGCTGGTGCTCCAGCCCTGGCGACGGGCCGCCGCGTCGAGCAGACGTGCGCTCAAGACGCTGGACACCCGCCCGCTGGGGCACGCGGTGACGATAGCTAGTTTCATCTTCAACCCTCTTATTGTTCTGTCAGCGGACGTACACTGACGCCGCTTTCAAGCCGCGCCAGGTGCGCGGCATCACTGATTCCGAAGCCGATCTGCGTCACCGCCATGGCGGCGATCGCGGTGGCCGTGCGCAGGCTGTGTTCCGGCGTCCGTTCGCTGAGCAGACCGTGTACCAGCCCGGCCAGCAACGAGTCCCCGGCACCTACGGTACTGGCCACGTCGACGGTGGGCGGCAAGGCCTGCAAGGCCAGGTCGGCCGCGAACCAATTGACGCCGCGCTCGCCTTGGGAGATCACCACGTTGCCGACCCCATCAGCCAACAGGCGCTGGGCCGCAGCGGACTGCTCGGCAGGCGTTTCCACCGAGCTGCCGAGCACCTCGGTGAGCTCATGGGTATTGGGCTTGACCAGCCATGGACGGGTCAGCAAGCCGGCGCGCAGGGCCGCGCCACTGGTGTCGAGCGCCACTTTCAGGTCCATGCGCGCAAGCGTTTCGAGCAGCGCCTGGAACCACTGCGGATTCACCCCACGCGGCAAGCTGCCGGCGACCACCACCGCATCGTGCCCCGGCGCCATGTCCTGCAGACGAGCCAGCAGCGCCGCCTGGGCCTGATCATCGACCACCGGACCCGGACCGTTGACGTCGGTGACACGGCCACTGCGCTCAGCCAGTTTGATGTTGCTGCGCGTCTCACCCGGCACGCGAATGAACGCATCGGTAAAACCGCGCTGCGCGAACAGTGCCTCGAACGGCTGCGCATTGGCATCGCCGAGAAAACCACTCACGGTCACCTGATGGCCGAGGTCGGCCAGCACCTGGGCGACATTGAGGCCCTTGCCGGCTGCGTGACGGTGCAGGGCATTGCTGCGATTGACTTCGCCCAGTTCCAGGCCGTCGATCTCCACGGTCAGGTCCAACGCCGGATTAAGCGTCAGGGTCAGGATGCGTGCCATCAAGATTTCTCCACCAGGGCACGCACCTGCGTGGCGGTGCCCAACCCGAGCGCATGCCGGGCCAATTGTTGCGCGTGGCTGAGCGTCAGCTCGCGCACCCCCGCCTTGACCTCGGCAATGCTGCGCGCCGAGACACTCAATTCATCCACACCCAGGCCGACCAGCAACGGCACAGCCAACGGGTCGGCTGCCAGCTCACCGCACACGCCGACCCATTTGCCGTAGTCATGGGCTGCACGCACGGTGATGTCGATCAATTGCAGTACGGCCGGGTGCAGACCATCGGCCTGGGCCGACAAGGTCGGGTGGCCACGGTCGATGGCCAGGGTGTACTGGGTCAGGTCGTTGGTGCCGATGCTGAAGAAGTCGACCTCGCGGGCCAGTACCGGAGCCAGCAAGGCCGCCGACGGTACTTCGATCATGATGCCCAGTTGCAGGTCCTTGACCGGAATCTCGCGACGCACGCGCTCGGTCATGTCCTTGGCCTGGCGCCACTCTTCGACACTGCCGACCATGGGGAACATGATCCGCAGCGGACGGTTGTCGGCGGCGCGCAACAGCGCGCGCAGCTGGCCTTCCATCACGTCGGGGCGCTGCAGCGTGAGGCGAATGCCGCGCACACCCAGGAACGGGTTCTCTTCCTTGTCGATCGGCCAGTACGGCAACGGCTTGTCGCCGCCCACATCGAGGGTGCGTACCACCAGCGGTCGACCTTGCAGGCCATCGAGCACACGGCGGTACTCGGCTTCCTGCACGGCCTCATCCGGGGCTTGCGAATGGGCCATGAAAATCAGCTCGGTGCGCAGCAGGCCAACGCCCTCGGCGCCCTGCTCCACGGCCTTGGCAACACCGGCGCTTTCGCCGATGTTGGCAAATACTTCCACGGCGTGCCCGTCGAGGGTCACCGCGCTTTCCATGCGTCGCTCGGCTGCGGCCTGCAGGCGCTGCTCGCGGCGATCACGGTCGGCCAAGGCACGTTCCAGCACCTCGGGCGCCGGTGCCACAGTCAACAGACCGCGCTGACCGTCGATCAGCAGCGCGGTACCGGCAGCGATCTGCAACACGCCTTCGCCTGCGCCGACCACGGCCGGAATGCCCAGAGCACGCGCGACGATGGCGCTGTGCGCGGTGGCACCACCGCGCGCGGTGAGAATCCCGGCCACACGAGCCGGGTCAAGACGAGCCACGTCCGAGGGGCCAACTTCATCCATTACCAGGATGTAGGCTTCTTTTGGTTCTTCCAGCGTTGGTACGCCACACAGCTGCGCCAGCACGCGGCGACCGATGTCGCGCAGATCGGCTGCGCGCTCGGCCAGCAGGGCATCCTGCAGCGCTTCCTGTTGCACGGCGGCCGCCTCGATCACCGTGTTCCAGGCTGCCGCAGCACTTTCGCCCTGCTGCAGACGCGCGGCGACTTCATCGGTCAGCGCCGGGTCGTCGAGCATTTCCTGGTGAGTGACGAAGATTTCGCGGATGGCCTGCGCCTGAGCCCGCTGGATCAACCCTTCGATGTCCTGGCGGACCTGGCCCAGGGCGGCCTGCAGACGCTCGCGTTCGAGCGCCACGGATTCACCGCGCTGGGGATATTCGAAATCGTGCAGCACCTGGATGTGCGCCGGCCCCATGGCGATGCCGGGGGCAGCGGCGACGCCCTGGACCTGGGCCCCGGTGCGCGGTGCCTGCGGCTTGGCCTTGGGCGCCTTGGCGACCGGTGCCTGCTGCGGCGCCGCTTCGGTGACCGCTGGCAGCGGCTCCACTTCTTCGCCCAGACCGTCTTCGATGGCCTTCAGCAGCGCCGGCAGGGCGTCGTCTGCAATGGTGGGTTCGGCCACCAGCTCCAGGGTCTGGCCGCGCTGCGCACCGAGGCTGAGCAGCTTGCTCAAGCTCTTGGCGGACACGGCAAGGCCGCCGGACTCTACCACCCGCAAGCGGATCTCGCCGTCGAAGCTCTTCGCCAGCTGCGCCAGGATCTTCGCCGGGCGGGCATGCAGGCCGTGGGCGTTGGCCAGTACGATACGCGCACTGGGCCAGTCGGCTGGCAGCTCGCCACCGAGCGCTTCGAGCACTGCCCGCGTGCTGGTGGCGCCGCCCAATTCGTTGCCGCGGCCTTCGATCAGCAAAGCGCACAGGCGTTCGAGCAGCGCCTGGTGGGCTTCACCCAGACTCGCCAGGCAGAACAGACCAGTCAACGGCTGCCCCAGATAGCGCAGGGGCTTGTCCGGAGTGACGAACGCCAGGCCCGGACGCTTGACCGTTTGCTCGCTGTGCAGCCACCACAGGCCATCGCCCAATGGCAGCGCTTCGACCTGCTGCAGCAGCGCCGCGAAACCGTTGCTTACACAATCGGCCTGGCGCAACAGACGCGCACCGCGCCACACCAGCTCTTCGAAGTCTTCGGCCATCACGCCCAGGCTGATCATCTGCGCATCCAGCGCCAATTCCTGCGGCGCCCCCTGCAGCAGTTTCAGCAGCGCTGGCGCATCGCTGGCCCGGCGCAACGCTTCACCCAGGTCGGTTTCACCCAGTGCGCGGGTCAGCAATTGCAGCAGGCGCAGGTGTTCGTCGGATTTGGCGGCAATGCCGATGGCCAGGTAAACCATCTGGCCATCGCCCCAATCCACGCCTTCGGGGAATTGCAGCAGGCGCACGCCGGTGGTGAACACCAGGTCGCGGGTATCGGGCGTACCGTGGGGAATGGCGATGCCTTGGCCAAGAAAGGTCGAGCCTTGAGCTTCACGCGCTTGCAAGCCGGCCAGGTAACCTTCGGCCACCAAACCATCGGCAACCAGTTTGTCGGCGAGCAATTGCAGGGCGGCGGGTTTATCCACGGCACTCTGGCCCATGGATATCTGCTCTATAGTGAGCTCCAGCATTGCCTCTCTCCTTTACAGCGGCGGCAGCACGCTGAGGTATTGTTGTGAAGTTTGAGCATAGAGCACCGATGGGCGGGCTTTGTACTCTCGATACGTCCGGCCTGCGTTGCCGAGGGTAAGGGTGAGACCTCGACGAGAGATGTTTTACGGCAGGAAACGCGCAGGCTGAAACGTTTAATCTAGAATGCAGCGCACGTTACTCGATAATCTTCCATGATTGAAGTCCAACCTGTCGGTTACGTTGCCTGATCACGGCCCGACGCAACCTGACCAACGATGAATAAGCGCGCTCCAGATGCTCTGGCACCGGCGCGCCGACCACAAGGAATCAACGGTTGAAACTCAGCGATATTGCTCGCCTGGCTGGCGTCTCGGTCACTACGGCCAGTTACGTCATCAACGGCAAGGCTGCCCAACAACGCATCAGCAAGGCGACGGTGGCACGCGTCGAAGCCATCGTTCAGGAACAGGGCTTCACGCCCAACCCCCAGGCGGCCGGTCTGCGCAGTCGGCACACCCGCACCCTGGGTTTCATCCTGCCGGACCTGGAAAACCCCAGCTACGCGCGCATCGCCAAGCGGCTCGAACAGGGCGCTCGCGCTCACGGCTATCAACTGCTGATCGCCAGTTCCGACGACGACGCTGCCAGTGAACTGCAATTGCTGCAACTTTTTCGCGCCCGCCGCTGCGACGCGCTGTTCGTCGCCAGTTGCCTGCCGGCCAGTGACGACAGTTACCGCGAGTTGCAGGCCAAGGGCACACCGGTGATCGCCATCGACCGGATGATGGACCCGGCGCAGTTCTGTTCGGTCATCAGCGATGACCGCAACGCCAGCCTGCAATTGACCCAGAGCCTGCTGTTGCCCAAGCCACGGCACATCGCTCTGATCGGCGCTCGGGCAGAGCTGAGCATCAGTCAGGCACGAACCGAGGGCTTCAACACCGCGCTGGCCGATTTCGACGGCACGGTGCTGGTCGAGCACAGCGAATATTTCAGTCGCGAAGGCGGCCAGCAGTCCATGCTCGCCCTGCTCGACCAGCTTGGCCACCTGCCCGATGCACTGGTGACCACCTCCTACGTCCTGCTGCAGGGTGTGTTCGATGTCCTGCAGCAGCGCCCGCTGGATTCCCAGGCGCTGCACCTAGGCACGTTCGGCGACACCCAGCTGCTGGACTTTTTACCGCTACCGGTCAATGCGATGGCCCAGCAGCACGACATGATCGCCAGCAAGGCCTTGGAACTGGCCCTGGCCGCCGTTGAACAAAAGCACTACGAGCCCGGCGTGAATGCCCTGGCCCGGACCTTCAAACAGAGGATTCACGAGGCCTGATCGTGCGCTTGATCGACACCCACACCCACCTGGATTTCCCCGACTTCGATGCCGATCGCCCGCGCGTGCTGGACAGCGCTGCGGCGCGAGGCGTGGAACGGGTGGTGGTCCTGGGCGTGCACCAGGTCAACTGGCAACGGGTGTGGGACCTGGCCCTGGCGGATGAGCGGGTGTACGCGGCCCTGGGCCTGCACCCGGTGTTTCTCGAAGAACATCAGCCCGACCATGTGAACGGACTGCGCGACTGGCTGGAACGGTTGCACGGACACCCCAAGCTCTGCGCCATTGGCGAGTTCGGTCTGGATTACTACCTCAAGGATCTGGATCGCGACCGGCAACAGGCATTATTCGAGGCGCAGCTGAAACTGGCGGCAGATCTGGCGCTGCCGGTGCTGCTGCATGTGCGCCACAGCCATGCCGCCGTGATTGCGACGCTGAAGCGTTTCAAGCTGCCGCGTGCCGGTGTCATCCATGCGTTTGCCGGCAGTTGGGAGGAAGCGCGGGAGTACCTGAAACTGGGCTTCAAGCTGGGCCTGGGTGGCGCGCCGACCTGGCCTCAGGCGTTACGCATGCACAAGGTGCTGCCGCGCTTGCCGCTGGACGCCATCGTTCTGGAAACCGACGCGCCGGACATGGCGCCTGCGATGCATCCTGGCTTACGCAACAGCCCGGAGCATCTACCGGACATCGCCGAAGCGTTGGCGAAGATCATCGGCACCGACGCCCATACCCTGGCCGCTGCGAGCACCCAGAATGCCAATGCCCTGTTCGGCTGGCCCGATGGGCAGTGACCTCTGATGCGGCTCGCGCCGCTGCTACAAAAGCGGCGCGAGCCGCGTCCGGGTTCGACACGATGAACCTGAAAAATCACGCCAAAACCGAAACCACCGCCAACACCGCATACCACAACACCCCGGCCCGCACGACCATTTGCCAGAGGCTGTCCAGCGTTTCCACGCCTGCCGGGCCTACCACCGGCGTCGGCACATCGCCTGCCACACGACCGACCCGGCCGATCAGCGTCGCTGCGTCGATTTCCCAGCTGAGCACTTCGTGCAACATCACTCGGCTCACCGCTACGAAGTTGCCGACCAGGGCGAAGCTGGCTGCCAGCAGGCGCACCGGCAGCCAGTCCAGGGCATGACGCAGGCGCTGCGCCCGCAGCGCCACTGCGGGATGCCGAGACTGCTCGGCCACCAAGGCCACCAGCCGATAGATCAGCGCCGCCACAGGGCCCAGCGCGGCGTACCAGAAGATCACCGCGAAAAAGCTTTGATAGGCTTCCCAGAGCAGATGGCCCTGCACCCTCTGCAGCAGGCTGTCGCCATCCTCGGCAGTGACCCCCATGTCACGTTCAGCCACGTGTACCGCCGCCTGGGTATCTTCACGGCGCCAGGCGTCGCGAAACGGCCCCAGCCCTACGGTAACGTCACCCCGGCCCAGGCTGTAGATCAGCACCAGCAGATGCATCGGCAACGCCAGCAAGCCATACGCGACCGGTTGCAAGACATACAGCAGCAACGCCAGCAGCAGCGCCGGCAGTGCCACGCTGACACCCAGCACCAGCCATGGCTCGCGCGCCAGGCCCGACCGCGCCTCTAGCCGGTGCAGTTCACCGAGGAAGAACCCATCACGTTGCACGCGCTGGCGCAGACCGGAAAACTTCTCCGCCAGCAAGACCAACAGCAGCACTAGAAAGATCATCGAGCATCCTCTTCATTGAGCAAGGCGGCACGGTAACGTGCCCAATCGAAACAGGGGCCGGGGTCGGTCTTGCGACCTGGGGCGATATCGCTGTGACCGCGTATCCGCTCCACGCTCAACGCTGGGAAGCGCTCCAGCAACAGCCGGGTCACGGTGACGAGCGCCTCGTACTGGGCATCGGCGAAGGGCTGATCATCGGTGCCTTCCAGTTCGATGCCTACCGAAAAATCATTACAGTTTTCGCGGCCGTCGAACAACGACACCCCAGCGTGCCAGGCGCGGTCCAGGCAAGAGACGAACTGCGTCACCCCGCCGTCGCGCTCGATCAGAAAGTGCGCGGACACCCGCAGATGGGAAATCCCTTCGAAATAGGGATGCTCAGTGACATCGAGACGGTTCTGGAAGAAAGCCTGCACCTTGCCCGTGGCAAATTGCGCGGGCGGCAGGCTGATGTTGTGGATGACCAACAGCGAGACTTCGCCGTCAGGGCGCTCGTTGAAGTTGGGCGAGGGACAATGCCGAGCGCCTTCGCACCATCCCGTGAAACCGTTCAACCGCATCTGGAGTCCTGCTGGCCAATCAAGGAGCCCCAGTATGAACTCTCAGACCTGAGAAGTCAGACCCAGGAAGACGGCCTGCACCCAGGGCCGGTCAATTCGCCTTGAGCTTGCGCAGGTTGGTGACCACTGAATCCAGTGCCCGGTCGAACAACAGCGTGTCATCGAGCACTCGCACGGTACCGCGGCGGAACTCGACCGCCAGCCCCATGCGAGTCTTTTCCAGCACCTTCATGCCAGTACGGTTGACGAACACATACTTGCCCGAGGTCTCGATGATCGCGGTCAGCTTGCAGCGCAGCTTGAACTCTTCGTTTTCCTGCAGTTCCACCCACGTGCCGACGCGCAGCTTGTCGACCTGCAGCAGGCCTGGGTCATCCTCCGGAAGACGCAGCTGGGCTTCACCATCGGCGGTTTCACCGACCGGTGCCAGGACGATCTCCTCGACCACCTGCACCAGCGACTCGTCGCCGTTCGAAGTCCCCTCGACATCCGCCAGTTCGCGCTGGAATGCCTGGACATGCAGCACTTCCAGCTGGCTGAAGAATTCACTGGTGGCGAACGGGTCGAACGCGGTGCTGGTGAGGCCGTCGCGCAGGGACTTGAGCAGACCCGGCACCAATTCCAGCAGGCGCATGCGCATATCCGGATCATCGTGAGGCTCGACGCTCCAGATCAAATCGTCGACAGTCGCCAATGCCGCCTGCCACTCATCCGAGTTGGCCCCATGCTTCAGGCACACCAGCAACAGCACGCGGCTCCACGCTTCCTGCAGCAGATTGACCACCACCAGCGGCAGCGTACGGCCCAGCAAACGGCTGTTGAGCTCCTTCTCCACCAGATGACGTGCAAGGTCCGCGCGAGCGCGGCCTTCTTCGGCATCGCGGGTGCGCTGTTCGAGCAACTCGCTGCGGCGGCGCTCGTCATTGCTGAAGGCAAGGAAATCGACCAGCAGTTCGGAGAACAGCGAGGTGTCATCGACGAAATCGTTGAGCAGGCGCTGGACGATCTGCTCGATCCGCAAATACAAGGCATCGCGCTGGTAATCGTCGCGGCTGCCCCACCCCATCGCCGCCGAGGCGATTTCGTTGAGCAGGCGCCGGGCCGGGTGGGCGCCACGGCTGAAGAAACTCTTGTCCAGCACTGCGACCTTGAGCATGGGAATCTGCAGACGCGCGATCAAGGCCTTGAGCGAGTCAGGCAGATTGCGATCGTCGAGAATGAATTCGAAGAGCATGGCAACGAGGTTGATGACGTCCTCGTCCACCACCCCCACCACGCGAAACTTGCCGCTCTTGACGCTGACGCGGGTCAGCAATTGCTCCAGTTGTTGGCGCAGGTCGTAATCGTTCTGCGGCGTCTGCTGGGGAACGTGATGCTGCAGATGAGACAGCAGGCGCATCAGGTCGCTGGTCGAGATCGGCATGGCCTCGCTGGGCGGCTCCATCTTCGGCGCCATGCTGCCACGCAGATCGTGCAGCAGATCCTGCAGGGCCCCGAACACTTCCTGCACGCTTTCATCGCGCTGGGCAGGCTTGCTCGGTGCTTCGGTGCGCGTTTCCGGTTCGACGGCCGCGGGGCGCGCACGGTCGCTGGAGCGATCGGCGGCGCGACGGGCCGGCGCGGCCTTGAGCTCGGGCAAGATTCCGGCGGCGATAAGCAACTGATTGGCCTCGGCGTAGAGCTGATCGGTATCGGTCAGGACGTATTTTTCGAACAGCTTGAGGATGATCAGCTTGACCTTGATCTCCACGCCCAGGCTGCGCCCGGCTTGAAGGAAATAGTCGCAGAGCATGACCGGGCCAAGGGGATTGGTGGAATCATCCAGGCGGCGCGTGAGCAGCACGTTCAAACGGGTAGTCAACTGGCCAAGGGCGAAGCTGTCACGGCTCAGCACCTTGCTGACCATGGCGTCCAGCGCCACGGTGCGCTCAAGCTCGTCGTTGGGCACCAAGGCCAACTTGTCGTAGCTCAGCGGCGCAGGTGCATTGGTTTCGGCCGTGTCGTACTGACCCACGCGCACAAAGCTTTCGTAGAATTTCTCGAGGAAGCCGCGCTCGATGCTCTTGCGCTTGAGGCGCAAGTCGCGCATGGCTTCGAAAAAGGTGTTCTGATCGACGTTGTTCAACGCCCGATCGGCCATTTCGAAAAGGGTGTCGTCGGCGTTGTCGAACAACACCTGAAGGGCCTGCTTGAGTTGCAGCGCGGCTTTGTCGCGCACCTGCAACAGGACGACAGGCAGGCGCACACTGGCAGGCTGGCTCGCTGGATCGACGGCCGCCTTGTTCAGTGAAACCACTTTCCCATCGTTCGCCATCAAGAACCCCCCACCCACGAAAAAGAGCGTCGACATCCCTGCCAACCACGTGACGTCATCGCCCACCTGACCTCACAGACAGTGATCTCTGACTACCAAGGTGACAAGCAGTTCAGCGAGCACGGAGCTAAGTAGAAGATTGACCGTAAATAACCTGAAAAGCTCATCTAAGCCGACCAAATGCATCTCTTTTTGCACCACATTACGGCGCCAGACGCAGGGCTTCGCTCCGAGCCGCGCAGTATCCTATAATCCGCCCCACTTTGCCGATGGAGCGCGTCATGCCTAATCTTCGTCTTGCCGATCTGACCGCTGAAATCGAAGCCAACGTGCGCCGTGCGTTGTTCGAAGACGTGGGCAGCGGCGATATCACCGCGCAACTGATCCCGGCCGAGCGCCTGGCCAAGGCCACCATCATTACCCGCGACACCTGCACCATCGCCGGCACCGCCTGGGTCGATGCCGTGTTTCGTCAGCTCGACCCCCGCGTGGCAGTGCATTGGCAGGTGGTGGACGGGCAGCAGGCACAAGCCAACCAGCCGTTGTTTCACCTCGAAGGCCCGGCACGGTCGCTGCTGACCGGAGAGCGCAGTGCGCTGAATTTTCTGCAGTTGCTGTCAGCCGTCGCCACCCGCGCGCAGTCGTTCGCCGAGCGGGTTGCCCACACTCAGGTCAAGCTGCTGGACACGCGCAAAACCCTGCCGGGCCTGCGCCTGGCGCAAAAGTATGCAGTGACCTGCGGCGGTTGCCACAACCACCGCATCGGCCTGTACGATGCATTCCTGATCAAGGAAAACCACATCGCCGCGTGCGGCGGCGTGGCCCAGGCAATCACGGCCGCGCAACGCATCGCACCGGGCAAGCCCGTGGAAATCGAGGTCGAAAGCCTGGACGAGTTGCGTGAGGCACTGGCCGCGGGCGCCGACATCGTCATGCTCGACGAGCTGAGCCTTGCGGACATGCGCGAAGCGGTGAGCATCAATGCCGGCCAGGCCAAGCTCGAAGCCAGCGGCGGCATCAATGATTCGACCTTGGTCAGCATTGCCGAAACGGGTGTGGACTACATCTCGATCGGCACCCTGACCAAGGATGTAAAAGCGGTAGACCTGTCCATGCGCCTGAGCCTGTGACAGCCCACATAGATATCGACCAGCAAAGGTATGGAGTTTTCTTAGTGACCAGCACATCCACCCAAGGCGCCCACCAGGTCTACATCGTTCGCATCGACGGCACCCGTTTCGGCCCCTTCGAATCTTCCCTGGAGCCCAACAAGGCCCTGATCTACGAGGTGACCCTCAACGCCGGCGCGGGCGATCGCATCGAACTGCACGACGCCGCCGGAGACGTGCAGACCCACGTCATTTCCAACACCCACTTCCAGCCCCAGATGAGCGACGTCCCCGCGCACTACACCGTCCGCTGGCGCTGACACCCCCCCGCTGGTCTCTATGCAAGCAGGTCCTGTGGGAGCAGGTCCTGTGGGAGCGGGGCGGGCGGCGAGCCCTCTGCCCGCGAAGAGGCCAGTCGCCTCCCCACACATCCCAACCCCCCCCACAAATCCCCCAAACAGTAAATTCCCTTGACTCCCCCCCACGAATCGCCCAATGGTGCTCAAACAAAACCCGCGTAAGGAAGCAGCCTTGAGCATCGTCGAACAGTTTCACTCAGGCCTCAAAGCCGCCCTGCCCGCCGCCAGCCTTGACGAACTCGCGTTCGCCACCGGCGCCTCTTCTACCCAACTGGATGCGCTCAAAGAAGTCTACCCTGACTGCCCGGACAGCCTCCTGCACCTGCTGGCCAAGGTGAACGGCACGCACTGGCAGAAGTACGAAAAAGGGGAAGTTTCGGTACTCATCCTGGGCTCCGACATCGCCGAGTACCCGTACTACCTGCGCTCGGTCGAACAGATCCTCGAAGACCGCACCGCCAACGACAAAAGCATTGCCGACATCTACGACGACTTGTTCCTGGAAAACCCGGACATGGTCGACAAACGCATCGATCCCGATGTCATTCTGGGCGAACGGCTGTGCTTCTCGCACTGCATGAACAACGGCGGTACCTCCACGCTGTTCATCGACTTCAACCCTACGAGCAAAGGTACCAAAGGCCAAGTGATCCGCTTCGTCCACGACCCGGACGAATACGTGGTCATCGCCGACAGCTTCGACGCCTACCTGAAGATGCTGATCGACGACAAGTTTGCGTTCATTCTCGAGGATTGATGCTGCAGCAGACGAGCCCACCTGCCTGGTGAGCTCGTCTACTGGCAAGACGGTCTGACCACCCACCTATGCTTCCCTCGGGCACTCCTGCACATCCTTCGTATCATTTCCCCTCGCCTACATCCTCATTCCTGATCTAAACCTAGCCAAGCAGCAGATATTGACGCGCAATTGATGAGCAACTAAATTTAGTCGCACCTAGGGAGAGGTATGTCCAGGCAAGGAAAGCTCATCGCCAAACTAATCTCGCAGGATGGCGATTTCACATGGAATGAACTGGTGAAAGTACTGCAGGGGTTTGGCTACGAGCCAATTCAAGGCAGTGGTAGCCGTGTCAAATTCTACAATGGTGATCCGAAGGCCTTAATCAGCCTACATCGTCCTCATCCGGGTAATGAAATCAAACCCTATATCCGGCGGCAGATCATTGCTCAATTGAAAAACGGAGGCCTGATCCCATGAACCCATTGCTTCAATACCGCGGCTATTTCGGATCGATCGAGGCGAGCGCTGAAGACGACTGCCTATATGGCAAAGCGCAGTTCGTGCGGGCGCTGATCAGCTATGAAGGACAAACAGTCTCACAACTCATCGCAGCGTTTCACACAGCCGTAGACGATTATCTGGAAACATGCGCCAACCTGAAGGTGGCGCCGGAAGTACCCTGTAAAGGGTCGTTCAATGTGCGAATAGGCCACGAGTTGCACTTGGCAGCCAGTATTGCTGCAAACCGGCAAAGCATTACGCTCAACGACCTGACCAAGCAGGCCCTTGCAAGCTACCTTCACCAGGAATCAGCGATCCGCGCAGGTTGAAGCAACCCTTCGCTCAATGCTTGAGCGGTAGCAAGCCAATGGCCGGACGGGCGAACAGATAGCCTTGCTGGAGGTCGATCCCCAGCCCCTGCAGGGCCGTGCTTTCGCCGACGGTTTCCACGCCCTCGGCCACGACGGTGATGTTCAGCTTGCCAGCCACCAGCACGATACCCGCCACGATAGCCTGGCGCACGGCGTCATGATCCAGATCGCGAGTCAGTGCCATGTCGATCTTCAGCACCTTGGGCTGGAAGGTCGCCAGCAGATTCAGGCCCGAATACCCTGACCCGAAGTCATCGATCGCCGTGACGAAGCCCTGTTTCTCGTATTCGCTGAAGATCGACTGCAAATGCAGCGGGTCGTCTACACGCTCGCCTTCGGTCACTTCGAACATCAGCCGATTCAGCGGAAAGCCGAATTCGCGGGCTGCTTCGAGCGTGGCGCGGATGCACGTTTCGGCGCGATAGACGGCCTTGGGCAGGAAGTTGATGCTGAGCAGGCAGTCGGGGAGGTCCAGCAGACCCCAACGGGTGGCCAACTCGATGGCCTTGACGCGGCAGGACTGGTCGAAACGGTAGCGATTGCCGTCGTTGACCTGGCTCAGAATGCTGTACGCAGACTCACCGTTGATGCCACGCACTAGGGCTTCATAGGCCCACGGCTGCCCGCTGCGCACGTTGAGGATCGGCTGGAATGCCATGGTGAAGTCGAAACCCAGGGCATCCAGGTTTCGACAGTCGGAGCAGCCAACCGCTTTGAACGGCTGAGGGAAAATGATCGGGCTCATGGCGAGGCTCCGTGGGCAAAGTGCGAATGATAGCGTAATGCCACTTTGACAGCTCGTAACCTCGTTAGGTCCATTGGCAGGGCTGAGCGGTCAGCCCAGCACGACCAACCGATCAGGCAACTCGTTGCGAGGATGGGTTACAGGTACGTGTTGACGTAATACCTCACCGCACGCCTGGATACAACCCACGAAGCCCTCCATCGTTTCACCTCGCTTGACCCGCGCGGTGAACGCCTCGACGATCGCGTTCCAGGTGTCATCGCCAATTCGGCTGGAAATCCCCTCGTCCACCAGGATTTCCACGTACCGTTCCGCCTCCGAAACGAAGATCAACATTCCCGTCGCGCCTTGGGTGTGGTGCAACTTGCGCTCCAGGAACTGCCGGCGGGCCATGTTGGCCGCCCGCCAGTGACGCACACGGCGCGGCACCAATGCCGTGGTCAATGCGGGAATGCGGAACAGCAGCCCCATCACGATGAAGGTCGCCCACTGCACCAGCAACAACTGATGGGCATTCAGCCAACCGGGGTAATAGTTGATCAGGCCCGGCACCAGCAAGGCGATCAACCCCGCCCATAGCAGCGGAATGTAGGTGTAGTCATCGGATTGCAGTGCGAGCACCGTAACCAGTTCGGCGTCGGTGTGCAGTTCGGCCTCGGCAATGGCCGTGGCCACGCGCTTCTGCGCGCTTTCGTCCAGTAATGTCATGCTGCGTACCTGCTCGATTTACCAGCCACCCGATGCACCCCCGCCGCCGAAGCCGCCGCCACCGCCACCAAAACCGCCACCGCCGCCGCCGAAACCACCGCCGCCACGGCCGCCGCCGAGCACACTGCCCAGCACCGCACCGGTGAGTACCGAACCGCCACCACCGCCTCGGCCGCCACGTCCGCCTCCCCCACCACGGATCATCACGATCACGATGATGATCAAGATGAGAAACGCCGGCCACGGCAGGCGCTGCTGCTCCTGACCTTGACCCTGCGCATTGCTGCGCTGGGGCTCGGCCAGTGGATCACCGCCCAGCACCTGCAACATGGCGGCCGCGCCAGCACGAATGCCACCGGCGAAATCGCCCTGGCGGAACGACGGCACGATCACGTTATTGATGATGATGGAGGACTGCGCGTCCGTGAGCTGCCCTTCCAGACCGTAGCCCACTTCGATGCGCACCTTGCGCTCGGCCTTGGCCACGATCAGCAGGGCGCCGTTATCCTTGCCCTTCTGCCCGATGCCCCAGGCGCGTCCGAGTTGATAGCCGTAGTCGGCGATATCCGTGCCTTGCAGATCCGGTACGGTCACCACCACGACCTGCTCGGAGGTCGCCTGCTCGTGTGCTTCGAGCATCTGGCTGAGCTGACTGCGGGTCTGCCCGTCGAGCAGGCCCGCCTGGTCCACCACCCGGCCGCTGAGCGCTGGAAACTCCAGCGCTCCGGCGGTGGCGACCCACAGCAGCATCAGCAGCGGCAGGCACCGCCATGGCTTCATTGGAACTTCACGCTCGGCGCTTGCTCGGCATTGGGTGCCGTGGCCTTGAAGTTCTCGCGAACCTTCTGGTCACGGTACATGGTCATCTGCCACAGCTTGCCGGGGAAGGTGCGGATCTCGGTGTTGTACTTCTCGACCGAGGCGATGAAGTCACGACGTGCCACCGCGATACGGTTTTCGGTCCCTTCTAGCTGCGACTGCAAGGCCAGGAAGTTCTGGTTCGACTTCAGGTCAGGATAGCGCTCGACAGTGACCATCAAACGGCTCAAGGCACCGCTGAGTTGCTGCTGAGCCTGGTCGAACTGCTGCAGCTTGGCCGGATCGTCCAGCGTATTGGCATCGACCTGGATCGAAGTGGCCTTGGCCCGCGCCTCGATGACCCGGGTCAGGGTGTCCTGTTCCTGCTTGGCGTAACCCTTCACCGTTTCCACCAGATTGGGAATCAGGTCGGCACGACGCTGGTACTGGTTCTCCACCTGAGCCCAGGCCGATTTCACCTGTTCGTCATATTGCGGAATGTTATTGATGCCGCAGCCACTGAGCAGCGTGGTGAACATCAACACGGTCAGCAGCCGTGTGCGCAGAGAAATGGTCATGGCGGGGTCAAGCTCCTTGGAAGGCAGCGCAACAAGGCGCTGCAACGCGCCGACATCCGGTTCGGGTCGACGCTTGAATAAGAGAGGTTAGCAGGCCTGGATGGGCGAAACGCCAAATCGCAGGCAAAGAAAAGCCCGCCGACGGGGAGGAAAGCGGGCTTGAAGAAGGAGCAAGGTCAACATTACGCCCGAGAATGTGAACACCGCGTGAAACGGATGTGAACGGACAGTTAGCTGCACTTTTCTCCTTTTTCACGACATCAACGACCGTCTGCGATCTTGCGTTCGATCTCGGCGGTCTTGCGCTGCAAGGTCTCGGCGTCCTGCTCTTTCTCCTTGATGGAGGTCGGCGTGATGACCTTGTCGACGCCTTCGGTCGCCGGGGTTTCGTTCTCGATATCGCGCTCGACCACGTTCACGGGCTTGCCGCTCGCGTCGAGGGTCGGAGCTTTTGGCTGAATTTCATCGCGTGTGGTCATGGTAGGAAGCCTCTGATGTTAGGTAACGATTCGAGGCTTTGCAGGCGAGGTAAGTTCCTGTGCACAACTTTTGACCGCACGTTACCCACAGGCACGGGTCACAGTTTCTTTGGGAGGAAAACCATGGCCATTTCAGTGAAGAAACTCGAAGGCGATGACGTCCCCGAGCAATATCGTGCACAAGGCATGGACCTGGTGTTTCAAGTACAGGACGCCGAGGGCGAGCTGCACATCCGCACCAACGACGAAGAGGCCGCCGCCCTGGCGGTGGAGTTCAGCGAGAAGGACCAAGGCAACGAGTGACTACGGATGGCGTGCAGAACCCAGCTGATTTGCACGTCAGGCCCCGCAACTGCGCCTAACGGCTAAGCAACCAGACCCCGGCGCAGATCAATCCGGCCAGCAGCGTACCTCCGAACAAGGCGTACTCCAGCTTGGTGCGATTCAGCGAGTCGATTACCTGCTCGATGTAGACCTCGATGTCAGCCGCTCGGCGGCGCATCTCCAGACCTTCGATAATGTCCTGCACCCGCGCATCGAGCAGCGGCGAGACGCACAGATAGACCGAAGCGTAACTGGCGAGAATGATAAGAAGGTACTTCACGGTTGGCTTCCTTGCCCAAAATGTAATGCGGGCGCATGTGCGGTCGACAGACGCGGTGGAAACGATACAGGTCGAAGCGAACAATCGCCATGGTGGGAGCGCTCCCCTCCATTGCGTCTGCCGATCACGTCACAGCCCACTGTCACAAATGCTTTTTCGCCTCCTTGTCGAGGTGTTTGTCGGCCTTGTGCCGCTCATCATCGTCATGCTTGACGCCTTTATCGACCTCAGCGGCGTCATGTTTGACGCCCTTGTCGATTTCCTTGGCATCGTGCTCGACACCTTTGTCGAGTTCACGATTGTCGTGACGAATGCCCTTGTCCAGTTCATCTTCAGCCTGCGTGGCAGGCGCCACGGCACAGATCAGCAGCAAAGCGGTAGCGATTGAAGGAACCCACTTACCCATGGCAACACTCCTGTTTGAACGGCTGGAGCCACTGACTCCATCGACCCTAACGGTAGTAGAGGCACACAAACCGCGCCAGAGTGCGCCAGACAGATGACCGCCCACACACCGGGCTATCGAATCCTGTAAAACGTACGAACCAAAAACAACGAAACACGCCCATGACCGTCTTCTACCTCAAGCTGCTCATCACCCCGCTGCTCATGCTCTCGATCTCCATTGCGGCCAAACGCTGGGGCACCCACGTCGGTGGCTTGCTCTCGGGTCTTCCGGTGACTTCGGCCGTGGTGATGTTGTTTCTGAGCCTTGAACAAGGCCCTGGATTCGTAGCAATGGCGGTACCGGGCGCGCTGGCGGGCGTTGCGGCGATCCAGGCGACCTACCTGTTCTACCTCACCGTGACCCGGCGGCTTTCGGCATTCCTCGGCTGCGTGGCAGCGCTGGCCTTCTACGTGGTCGCCGCCTTGCTCATGAACTGGCTGGGCTCACTCCCGGCGTCCATCGCAGTCACGCTGTGCCTCATCATCGTACTGATCATGGCCACCTCAACGACCGGCGAGCGCCCGGCAAAACCGGTTCCGCTGCCCAGCTGGATCATCCCGATGCGGATGCTCACCGCCACCCTGCTGCTCCTGCTGATCACCGCCGGCGCACAGTGGCTGGGCCCCGTCGTCAGTGGCTACCTGGCGCCCATCCCCATCATCGCGTGGCCGCTGGCCGTGTTCGCCCACGTCCAGGGCGGACGTCAGGAGCTCGCCGCGATCGTGCGCGGCAACGCCATTGGCGCCGTCGGCGTGATCGGCTTCTACCTGAGCCTGCAGGGGATGGTGATGCAACTGGGCATACTGCCCGCCGTGGCGACGGGCGTGGTCCTGGCCGTAGTAATCACGGCCGTCGTCGCGCGACTGGCCAACCTGCGCCGGAAAGCGGCCTAAGCCATATCAGAGGTGTGCACGAAACATAACTTGTTGCCCTCGGGATCCCGACAATAGGCCCCGAAATAGTCCTGCGCATACTGCGGCCGCAAACCCGGCGCCCCCTCGTCCGCGCCGCCGTTATCCAACGCCGCCTGCCACGCGTCCCGCACCTGCTGCTGCGACTGCCCCGCAAAACTCACCTGCATGCCGTTGCCCCACGTGGCCGGTAGGCCGTTGAACGGAAGCTGGACGTAGACCTGAGGCCAGGGCCTGCCCGGCCGCTGCCAACCGGCGCCGGCTGGACCGCCGTCGTTTTCCTCGGGGATGCGGATGAGGCCCAGGGTTTGGAGGACGTGGTCGTAGAAGGCGAGCATTTTTGGGAGATCGCGGGCGCCGATTTGGATGTGGCTGAACATGGGGGCTCCTAGGCATGTCGTGTGGGCTATGCGTGAGAGGAACCGAACCGGACAGATTTATGTCCCTGCCCCCGATTCGCTACTGCGCCATGATTGCCTGATATCTCTTTTGATACTCGTCGTAAGGCAAGTTCTGCTGCATCAGCAAATCGATCTGCCGTTCGCGGTATTCAGAGGCTGATAAGGGCGCAGGTGCGGTACTGGGCACGGCTTGGTAGGGTGCTGTCGCCTGTCGCGCACGGACAGCAACAGGAGCTTGGCTTGGGCCAAGGTAATTGAGTGGCGCAGACACGCTGCCGAGGTTGCCAAGGCATTGGTATTTCTTCGATACACGCCATGCGGAGCAATCGCCATAGCCGCGTCTGAGCGTGCATTCCTGGTTCGTTCCGCCAAAAGGCTCTGCGTCGACATAACCCCATAATGAACACTTGGAGCGGGCAATGGCATACGCCTGCTGCTGATCGACCACCGGGGTTTCGAAGCTACCGAATTCATACGCAACGTCAATGACGCCATCTGCGCGACTTCCGCCTGTGGCCTGGAAGTCCTTGTGCGTTGCGCAACCGGCAAGGGTCGCCAAAAACACGAAAGCCGCTGTTCGGCGGCTGAGGGTTAGGAGAGGCATGTGATATCCGTATTCTGAGTTTTTGAGCAGCGGTGCTACATCAGGCTTGCTGGGTCTGAAAATCTGAAGCTGACACAGGTGATTTCAGATGGTGCCGGAGATAGGAATCGTATCGACACGAAAGACGCTGAATTCAATCGATATTTTTCTTCAGGGTATAACTCATTATCTCTAAAATCATCCTCAGCCTATTTCCAGGTGGCGAATCATCGTGAAAAAGCCCTGACTTGCGGCAGACTAGTCTGGAAGGAATTCAAAGTGCTCCGTCGAGCCACCACCCACCTTCAGCACGAGGGCGGTCATCATAGTTGTCATTGCCGAGCTTATGCACTGCGCTGACAATCGAACACGGTAAGTCCTAGGACGAATGACTCGATGGCTTCGATAGTCTGGGTCCGCTCGCCGTGCAGTAGCCTTGCAGCGGCATTCGCAATCGAGAGTTCGCCTTGAAGAGCGGCATCCACGAGTTGCAGGCCAGCCCCCTTGATGTCGTCCGTGAGTGCCAAGTTGCTCCAAGCCTCCCTCGCTTCGTCGAGAGTCTCGAAGATCGCCCGATAGATGCTTTCCTCCTCGGGCATCCTGGTTCCCTTACTGCTCCAATACGCATCAATGCCTTGGAGCTCTGCCAACGGGTTGGTGAGCCGAGTAAATACGTTTAGCGAATCCAGCGGAGCTGCCTGGAGTCCTGCGGCGGCGCACCAGGGTTGCGCCAGTTCATTTGATAGGACCGGGAACATACTGTCGAAGCCAGATGTAGCGAGATTCGTCAATCCGAGCTTGCCCATGACCGGCAGGACGCAAATCTTGCGCCCGTCATCAACAAGAGCGCGCCAGGCTGCCCAGCCACTCTCTAGGTCCAAGCCTGTTCCATCGGTGTTCACAGGCAAGGTGACCAGCACATCCGCAGGCGGCCACACCCCGGGAATAGTAGCCTCATGAAGCAGATAAACGCCGATGCCAGGGCTTATTGCGGTCAACTCGGCCCTCAGCCTACCTTCCAAGTTATTGAACTCGGCCTCGCGATATCGGCGCGCGGCAAGTGCCGCCTTGCCAAGCGCACTTCCCTTTGGGGCCGTCTGGCAGCGGTGGGTGAGGAACGGGTGCAGCCCTCTTTTCTCAGACTCACCGGCCATCGTCTGAAACATTTCCACGAGGCGTCGTAGCTGATCCAACTCTTTCGGAGCCTCGATTGACAACACATCCCATGACTCCTCGGACGCCGCAATCGTGATGCTTTTCTGGAGGTCTGCAAGCCACCCCATGTAGGCCGGAGCACCCTGCGGCAGCGCAAGAAACCTCCGGACGAGGTCCGTGGAGCAACTGGACAGGATCGATGGCAGCCTCGACCAGCTCTGAACCTCAGCTGTTGGCTGCTGCTCCTGTGGCGCCACCAAGCTGATAGCAGCATCGTATACGCGCCCCAAAATGTTGAGTGCCGTTGTGTCAGTCTTTCCTCTGAATTGCCCGTCAAGCAGGGCTCTGAGGTTCGGGACGAGCATATTGAGCAGATCCAGGCATTGCGCTAGATATGCGGTGTAACTCTTAACAGCCAATTCCGCGTTGAGAATGGCCAGCCACGCACGATTGCGGGCAACCTGTTCGGGCGCGGGAACGTTCGCCCTGGGCATGCGTTTGCAAGCAAGCGGGTAATCTCCAATTGTGGACGGGACGATGCTCCCATCACCTCCGAGCGCGTTGCTGGAGACAATATCTGCTGCAGGTGTCAGCGCCAGCAAGGTTTCACAAGTCTGATACACCTCGTGATTAAGGTCGGTTTGCACGGAGGTTGCTACGTACCAGAAGTCTGAGCGAACCTCTTTACCTTCCTCGCATAGGCTCAGACGCGGCGCTTCAGCCCATGCCACATGGTCGCAGAAGCGCTGGAACAACACCTCTTGCCCTACTGCATCGACCCAACTGATCGCCAGCGCCCTGTCGACCCTTGCTGTGACTCTTAGTAGCGAAACTATGGCTTGAAAGTCCGCGTCGACAAGCGGTGGGGAAAGTGTGGCCAGCTCCCTCAAGTGCGAAGCTGGGATGACTTGGCCGAGTAGCGAAGCCATGACCCGGGTCAAGTCCCCCATGCTGCTCCCCGCCTGGAGCGTGCGGCGCAGATCGCTTGGAGCTAACCGAACCAAAAAGCGAGCGGTCAAACCTGAAGCGATGACCTCAGTTCTGATTTCAGTAAAGCGTCGAGATGCCGAGACTATCTGACCGATATCTGGTGGCTCGACGTCGCCGATCGCAAGTCCAGCAGGCGTTCCCAGCAACGACTTCGCCATCGCTAGTGCTTCGGCGGTCTGGAGCCATCGTCCGATCACCCGATGCGCGTTCGTGTGATCCAGCCCTGTCAGAATCGCGCTGAGGAGCGTCGTTGTCGGTGCTGCCTCCAATCTAAGTGCCAGGCCTTCAATTACCTCGTCATCGTATCCCCCGTGCCTAGAGAGCGTGCGCTCAAGGAACCGAGACATCTCGGATGCCGACACCAGCCAAACTGCAGTTGCGACCGTAGTCGACAACAAGGGCGGCGCGAACTCGTGGGACAGACGAAGTAGCTCTGCAGATCTCAACTCATGCAGCCCCACTATCCTGCCGTCATGTGTGTCTTGAACTAGGTGCTCATCCTTGAGTCTGGTCAACGCTAGCGAGACCGTAGTTGCTGGTTTGGACAAGACGCGAGGCAATTCTGACACATCGGCACTGCAACCCGCAGCGTTCACACAAGCCACCATCCTCAGGACATCCAACTCGTCGTGTCGAGTGACGTCGTTCATCCGCGCAGCAATCTGCGCGTGCAGCGTCTCACTCAATCGATGCCCCTGGGTAAGCACGTGGGTGTACTCAAGTAGATGGCCAGCCGCCAGCGCCCAAGGTTCTCGCCATCCTTGCCAAGCGGTTTGCCCTCTATCCCTCAACTCTCGCCACACTCGTTCAGCAAGAGTGTCGTCACCCTGAACCTTGACCTGGGCAGCGCGACGGTTATCTACCAGCGGATAACGATCCTCCTCTCGTACAGATGCCAAAAGCAGCAGCCCAGGAGTGCGATTTACCTCCGCAGTCAACGCGGTCCAACCCTCCCAGAACCCTCGGCCCACGTCATCGATGATGAAGCCGACGGGCGCATCAGCAGTCGCTCGTCTGGAGCGTGCAAGCTGGACAAGTGACGCAACTGCTGTCGGCGGCATACGATGAACCTGAAACCAACGCACTGCGTGGCGACTGGCATACGCGGCTTCCCAAAGAACTGCTGACTTTCCTGAGCCGGAAGCACCGTGAATGAGCGCGTTTCTGCGGCTTTCCAATCCTTGGAGAACGGCTGCACGGAGTTCAGGGCGTTCCACAACAAGTCCCGCCGCTACATGTGATGCCTGCGCATCGACACCCAGGTAGAACTGCGGATCCTCATCAGGAGTCAGGAAGTCCACAGCTGAACACAAGCCCTCAGTTAGCGCTGCCTCGACTAGTGCTGAGGTCAAAAGCGGCTGTAGCGCATCGAACCGGTGCTGAACATCAGATACTGCAAGCCCAAGATAGGCGTTCTCCGGCCGAGTACCATTTACATCAGAAAGATGCCCCACCACGCCCAAGAGGTCCGCGAAGTACATTTCGGCTTCGAAGGGGGTGCAGGCCTGCCTAGCCGAAATCTGGGCTAATGCGCTTCCGCGAGGGTCAGGCAGCACGAGCACCTTGGTTCGCGCAATGAGGCCAGCCAGCCCCTTGCGTCCCTTCAACTGGGCTACGACGGTCGGATAGGCGGAAAGATCCTGCAACTGGCGGATGGCAGTGCGACGTTCGCCAATGTTACTTTCGAGCACCAGCAGAAATTGGTCGCCAGGAAGCCCTTCTCCTTCCCACATTTTCGTGACGAAGCCTGCCACTGAACGAGCTGAAAACGGCCCCATGTGGTCGCGTCGTGACTTGACCTGCGCGAGCGTTCTAGCGCTGGCCGTCCGGACCTCAAGATCGTCACCCCCTTCAGGGACGACACTGCCGTAACCAAGCTGGCCGACGAAGTTTTCCACAGCAAGGCTTGCCGCAACCGCATCCTGATAGCGGAACCCACGTCCCGCATGAGAGCCAGCTCTTGTCGCCAAACCAAACCTCCCTTTCCGATGGCCAAAAACAATTCGTCGGGCATTCGCTCCAAGCGGCGACTAGAGGAGGATATCTCGTGAAGACATTACTCCCGGAAGTGCAAGTTATGGAACAGGGGGCGCTAAGAATATGATGTAGTATAGCTCTTCACCCAGCGGTATTCACACTGTGATTCGGCTCCGTCTACCCATATCTAGCATCGAACGGCAGTTTACAGGCGTTCAACATTCGGCACGTCAGGCAACGGTTGTCCTAACTCCCGCCATCTTGCTGACTTTCGGCTAAGAGCGCACCAGATCAAGCACAAAAACAATCACACGTCCCTCACGTACTGATTTGCTTCCAGTAATGAGCATCTCCCGCAACTCATTCGCTGCTTGAGGTGGCTCCGTACCTCGCCCTGGTTTTTTAAGGCACTTGTTCGGCAGATTCTGATCGCCAAACCAGAGGACGAGATAGATGCCACGACCCTCTGCTCGCCAGTCTCGGGTGTAGAGTGCATCAAGCTGCATGTCTGCACCTCTCCAGAGTTCCGCGTGCCACTGCCCCTTCACTTCGATCGGTATCCTAAGTGCACGCGCTGAACAGGCAATATCGACTTCCTTGTCTGCAGCGACATGCGCCTCAGGATCAAACGTGATCTCTTTCGATCCTTGGCGAAGCAGCCCAATAAGATGATCACGACAGCGTTCCTCCGCGAAGGGCGTACCGTTGTCATCATAGAAGCCACGCCATGATTCGGCATCGTCGCTCTTGACCTTCGCTTGGGCGATCGAAAGCTCCTCGAGCACCAACGCCTGCAGATCAGCGGCGGATACAGGAAGAAGATTACGTGTAATCGAATTGATGGTTTCAAGCGCGGGAGGAGCATAAGATGATTCGACACGGATGTGCGCTTGCTCTGCGACAACAATCTTAATCAACTCGGTGTAACCGTCGGTAGGCGCGCTCCTCTAGCGCATCAACGCAGCGATTGCATCTTCGCTGGTGTCATTGCCCAGACGACGGATTAGATGGATCAGATGATTACTCGCATCCCAGGGATTAGTATTGCCCCCGGTAGTCACGCTTGGACGACTAACCATTGACCAATGCGGGCGAAATGTAGTGATGATCCATTCAAGCTGCGCTGGCTCCAGAGCAACATAGGAACCATCGTCAGAATGTCCACCTGTGGAATCACGCAAATGCCAGAGCAACTCTGGTTCAATCTGGGAAACACTCAGCCGCGCAGCCGTCTGCTCAAAATCGACGACAAGGCCAATCGTATCCCAGTTGCGCCTACGCTCATCGTCAGTCAGCTTTACGCGACCAACGGCAACGCGGCGTAATACCTCGAATCGTCCCGAGCGGATAAGCCGATAGATCAACTCTGCTTCCGGTCCGATCGGAAGATCTGGGAAGCGCTTTAGCCATTCGGCAGCAAGCTCAGCAGCAAGTTCTGCATGACGTTCATCTCGCACAAGTGCATAGAGGCCGTCTACTGATTCACAGCGCGCTTGAAGCTGAGGTTCATGGTAGAGCCGCATTGCGTCCCCCCAACCGTCGCGAGCCTGGATAGCGGCCTCGATCGCCTCTCTGAGACCGATAATCCCTGCGTGGTCGTCGATGCAAGTTCGGCGCAGTACAAACAGTCCCGCCATCAGGCGCTCATCAGAAAGATCATCGAACCCTACGCCCTTCCGAAAGCGCTCGGCGAGCGCAGCAACGATAATGTAGCCAGCTTCGTAGTACTGACCTTGTGCAACGCTTTCCGCAATCTCGTGCGCTGTGGGCGTGGCTGGTTCAAGCACCATAAATGCTTCGAACCCCACATGCGCAACATCCCCGATATCGTCGCCAAGCCATTGAGCAACGCGCTCGTGGGCAGGCACATCGTCTCCGATATCATTAAACAGACTGAGATAGGCTTTGGCCGGATCGATGATTGTTCCGAAGTCGCCTACACCCATTTGATCGATACAAGTCGCATAGCTCTTTCGGTGCTGGGCGTGCGCGGCAGCTTGCTTTTCTTAGCGGATACGTTCGCTTTCAACTTGCTCGATCTTCCATTCGGGTATAACCGGCTTGGCAAGCCTTTCGATCCAGTTCAATAGGTCAGGGCAGTGTGCAGCGAATGGCCTTGCGGCTGCACGAACCTCGGCACCTATTTCATCGTCGTGCGGAGTGAGCAAACCATTCAAGCAGATACGACTTTCCCATGCCCGCTTCACCGAGAATGAGCAATGGTTCGGTCCGTTTTCGCAACTCGCCCTGAGGCAGTTTGGTTCGGCCATTTTCGGTTTCACACCATAGCGTCCGCTCAATCATCTCGTGCACCAACAAATCTTCGCATTTACTCACGTCTTACCGAAGCCTCACTTGGAACCTGCCTAGCTAGCCAGATACTATCCTGATGAAATCTAAAATTCTCCACTGAGCAGCCTGAGTATCGCGCACGACCACCCTTAGCTCATAGCTGCCGGCGCAGCATTGCGGGTACCTCCGAAGGCGCTTGCCACCTGGGTTTCGCATGGCGTGCCCTTTCTCATTGTCCGCTACCGTCGACTGAGTTAAACGTACGTCGGCGCTGATAGACTGTTTCTTTTACCTGGCAATAGGCTGGAGTGAGATGGATATCAAAGAGTTATGCGTCGCTCATAACTTTGATATGAGCAAGTGTGAAATCGCGTTGGGCGGTGGCAGTTTTGGAATGGCTGACTTGAAGACTTCACCGGCCGAGTTCCTATCATTGGCGGAGGACGATTTTGAACGGGGCGGCTTAGCGGCTCTTGTCAACGCAACGACCAATGCGAAACGTGCCGTTGTCAGCCAGCTCGATCAGTTGTTGATCTCTTTTGGCTACCAGCCACTTAGATGGAACGTGCCCAAAAAAATCGAACGTGTCAGGGCGCTCGGGCTAATGGCACCAAGCTTGTTGCGCAAAGTCGTCGACATGAGAAATATTCTTGAGCATGAGTACGCAACGCCTGAGCTCGAAAAAGTTGAAGAAGCATTAGATATCGCGAGTCTCTTTGTGATGTCCGCTACGGCTATGTTTATTCCGTTTGACGACGTCTTGGAGTTTTCACATCCTGACTCAACTGTGATGGCTGGGACCGTCACACATATCACTGCGGGATTGAACCGTAAGTCTGGCAGGGTTTTCTACATAGTCTACGCGTACGAGCCTGGTGAGTATGCCAGGCGTTGTATTGGTCAATGTGAGATCGAATCAGGGCATGTCTTGTTCGAAGCGATGGTAAAACTTTCTGCATCGCTGATGCTTCGATACAAGGTAAACCAGGCGATCAGTGATTTTGAGTCCGCCTTTGCGTAACAATGAGTGCTCTTTAGCTCAGGGGCGGAGCTGCGAGAGACAGCTATCGACCCATAACTGTCCTTCGTGTGGGTCGCTCACGGCCAAAAGTTGTCTTTAGTTGAGTGCAGCTTTGCCCCATAGCTGCCAGCAACGACAGCAGTTAAAGTGGTCAGAAGCGGTCATTCAACGGGCTAAATAGGCCTAATTAGTGTGACCGAGCTAGATCAGCAAAAGCTTTTTCAATATTTGCTGGATTTCAGCAGGGCTTTCGTCAAATCCGTATTTACCGGCATTCTCTTTGGATGAGTTAAACCCCAAGGAAAAACCATTATATTGAAAGTAGTTAGTGTCAATTTTTCGCCTACTTGGTTTGTCTTTTTCCAGCATTTCCAAAAGCGCTTTTAAGTGTGAACGCGTCAACCAGAATTCTTGAGGTAAATCGGTATTGCAGTCGCATGTCAGTTGCAAGAGTAACCTAGTCGTAAAATCTCCTGAGCAGGGCGGATACTGATGTGACGGCCTAATTTTCCTATACATTCAGATTGCACACCGAGCATGAGCGTGCGCAACATTTTCTTACTATTATAGTGATCATCGAATCGAATGGTAACCAGCTCCCTTAACTTTCGCCTTCAGATTTCTACCGCCCGAGGCTAAGCCCTCTAAAAGCCGAACTCTTAAGCAAACCTAACAGACCGTTCCTAGCCGATTCCTCCATTCCGAAGCGGTCAGCCTCAATAATTTATTGGGCTAAATTGCAGCCTAAACAAATTAAGACCCTTAAGCACTGGATTAAGATCAACCATCACATGTTGTAGATAGAATCGTGTTGTCGCTTTTAATAGTCTTGATGAACACGGTGCAATTTATGCCTGCCACTTTGTATGACAAGCGCTCTCCTGCGCGCCCCTCAAACGGCTGCCCCCCAAAAGTTCCTTTTACTCGAGATCGAGGGTAAATAAGCTCAACGGCAAGCGCTGCCACTCCTGGGATAACATCTTCGCTCTGCCCTTCACTCAGTTCAATAGTAATGGGCTGCTTCGCAGCACCCTGAAGTTGAGACTTCAGTTTTAGATATTTTTTGTTAACCTCAGAAAGCTCAACAGCCGTTGCGCTCAACTTTTCATCAAGAATATTGTTTTCCTGCTGCAATTCAGCAACGCGCTTTTCAAGCAACTGCTGATCAGCGCGACTTTTTAATGTGGTATTAATTTCAGAACTAACATTCTTCAGATTTTTTATTGTTTCTGGAAGATCCCAACTACTGGCCTCTCGCATGGCCGCGATTTGCTTGTCTCTCTCAGAGATATTATCGAGCTGTATAGTCCAAGCCGCCCCTCCAGCTGCCACGGCTGTAGCTAACACTAACGCACCCCAAGAAGCCACATCTGAACCCGCACTACCCGCTGCCATAGTTTTCTCCCGTTGACGAGGAAATGAAAGCTACCCAAATGTATGCACGCTGTCCATCAGTGTAAAAAAGCCTACCGAACCCTACATTTTTACCGGATTGGCTCACAACCTAGCAGGCGCCTCCCTGAGCAGATCAATACGAGTTTTTACTTTAAGCAAGCACAGACGAACACAGAAGTAGGCGGTTTTGTTCGGTGCAGACAGCAAGGTCACCGCGCCCAACCGCGTTACGCAGATACGCCGCATAGTCGGCCAACAACTTCCGATCAACCTACCGCGCATCATTGCTTCCGGGCCCCTGTTCGGAACGGCACCAATTCACGAATGCCTGCCACCGATCACAGTGCGCTTTGACCGTGCCGTAATGACGGCCGCCGAATATGCCTTTCAGTGCGTGAGGTACTGAGTAGCTCAAATGCCTCCCGTAATCGAAATTACGACCATCGCGTCTACCCACCAATGCCATGTCAGTCACCTCATCTACCGTTCTCCGATCCTCGCCCCACGTCATCCCGCCAAGAATGTTGAGTGTTATTAGGGATCAAGGCCCCTGCGACCTGTGGGGATGTCCTCTAACGCGGGACTGGCGGCTCCTTACGTCCAGGAGCAAGGGCATCTCATGATCTGGCCTCCTGAGCACCGTTACCGGTGGGCGGGTGGAGGCAGCACTGGCTGACGAGACCAGCGCCTGAAGATCCTGAGCCAGGTGCAAGCAGCAATGCGATGACTGGGGCATGCTTGACTGTCAGTCAGGTGCAGACCATTCCTTGGTCTGCGGCACCATCATCTACAGCGCTGTTGCTGGTGACATCGGCGTTTGTCACGCCGATTGTCACGAGGGGGAATGCCGCAAAGCCATGTGCGATCAGGGCTGCAGCAGTGTTAGAAGTGCCCGTCTCTTCCACAGAAAGAGACGGGCACAGGTTGGCGCAGGATTGAGCCAAGCGGATAGGTTGCTGCAGGACAGTGAGGTACGGTGTGTCTGGCGCACGAGGACCATATGTGTGAGAGCATCCATCACATGGGTAGTGACCGTGCGAGCTGCCGGATGCGAATCGCCCTTGGGGAGAACCATCGCCAGAGCGGCGTGACCTTTAAGGTTCGGGTCACCTGGGGTGCTGTCAACGACAGCCTTCGCACTGTCTTTTCTACGCCCGCAATCCGAGATGGTCAAGCGACTGGCCCGTACGATTTTGCGGTTGAAAATGGCATTGAGCGTGTACGGAATCCCGTGGTTTCCAGTGGCCGATTTGGTGCTTTTTATTTTTTAGGTGAGGTCCATCCAAACAAGGCGGCTTTGCAGCCCTGTTTGGATGGACCCGTATGGAAAGCAGATCACCGAAACTTCAAAGCCGTGCGCTCACTCGACTGCGCCACGCCTTGCTCTTAGGCTAGAAACGTTTGCCCCGGTCTGACTCGTGAACTCATGCGGCGAGGTATGCTCCTGCCGGTTCGCTTCGAGGTAACGGCTCCACCAACTCATGATCATTCGCCGTTCCTCCAGGAACTCGGCCTTGTGGATATACGCCGCCCGAACGTTGTTGCGCTCCCTGTGGCTCATCTGCCGCTCGATAGCGGTCTCTGACCACAGCCCGGATTCGACCAAGGCATAGCACGCCATGGGCCGGAAGCCATGCCCGCAGATTTCGGTCTTGATGTCGTAGCCCATGTTCCGCAAAGCGCTGTTGACCGTGTTCTCGGGACATAGGCTTCCACGAGCGGGCGTCACTGATGAATACTAGATCGAAGTACCCCGTGATCACATGAATCTGTTCGAGCAACACCACCGCTTGCGGTGACAGAAGCACCAGATGGATGTCGCCCGCCATCTTCGTTCCTCTGGTCGAATACGGTACGCCGTCCAACGCGGGCCGCGTATCAGGTATCTCCCAGATACCGCGCTTCAAGTCGAACTCACTCCAGCGTGCGAAGCGTAATTCGCTGGACCGGACAAACACATGCACAGACAGCATGACGGTCAGCCGAGTGAGCGTGCGTCCCTTGTAGTGCTCGATGCGGTCCATCAACTCAGGCAGACGTGACAGTGGGAGTACAGGCCGATGCGTAACCCGTGGCGCGCTGATGAAGCCCTCAAGGTCTTACACAGGGTTCACCGTGATGAGCCGTAACCGCTTCGCCTCACGCATGATGCTCTGAAGGTAGTTTTGTACCCTTACGGCCACATCGATCGTGCCGCGCTTCTTGATCGCCTCAAGCGGCTGCATGAGGTCGAAGGTATCCAGATCAACAATGGCGCGTGCGCCTAGCAGGGGGAATACGTGAGCCTTCAGACGACTCAGCACGGTCCTGGAATGGCCAGGCGCCCACTTCACGGACATTTCCTTATGTCATTCTAAAGCAACACGCTCGAACGTTTGGCCCCTGACAACCGCCTTGGCCTTGGCCTGCTACTTGGACGCAGTCGGATCTATGCCCTCAGCCAGCATCCGCTTAGTCTCCAGACGCTTCTGCCGAGCATCTGCGAGACCAATGACGGGATAATTGCCAAACGAGGTCAGCCCCTCTCGCCCATCCGGTTTCACATACCGGAAGCGCCAGCCTTTGCGGCCATTGGGGTAAACGAGGAGGTAAAGACCGTCATCGTCAAAAAGCTTGTAGGGACGGTCAGTAGGCTTGGCCGAGCGGCAGGCGGTGTCGGTCAGGGGAGTAGTGGTACAAGCCATAAGGGTAAACCCCTTTATCGAATCGACTTTATCCCAAACGTTACCCCTAAATCGGCTGGCAGCTGTCGGATTCCGACGGAACGCCATAACGAAAAAACCCGCCACAAGGCGGGTTTAACGGGGCTTCCAGAGATTTTGGTAGCCTTCGCTGGAACCTGAACTGGTGCCGGAGATAGGAATCGAACCTACGACCTTCGCGTTACGAGTGCGCTGCTCTACCGACTGAGCTACACCGGCGGTTATCTCTAAATGATAGTCAAGATGATAGGTGCGCGGAGATTTCTCAACGCACCTAACATGCTTCCGACCGATTACTTACAAGAGCCCGGCATCCAGTTTGCAGGTGTACCGGCGCAAGACCAGCTGACAATATCTGTCTTGCCTGTATTTGGCGCAGGTGTCATTACAACAGTAGCGTCGGTACCGGTTGTAACTTTGATTGCACCTGTTACAGTAATTACCCCGGTAGTATCGGCAACTGTCAGCGTCTTGGCGTATTTAGTAGGCACAAAACTGTCGCCACCACATGATGCAAGACCGGTTAGAGCACCTTTGGAAGCTACTGTTTCCGTAACACATGTGCGTGCACTGCTTGCCGCCAAAATCAATTCTGAAGCTTTTGCTCGCGCTGTATAGTCTTGATAGGCAGGCAAAGCAACTGCTGCGAGGATACCAATAATTGCCACGACAATCATCAGTTCGATCAGCGTAAAGCCTTTTTGTAACTTGTTCATAGTCGTTCCTCACAGTACGAAATTTTCAATGTGCAGAGAGCAAACTTCAAAAGCCCATCTTGCAGTAATCTTGTTAGAAGCATGATCCGTGCCAGCTTTATCGCTAATCTTTATTTGGTTGAAATCGTCGAAAATTGGGGCTGAGATGGACGATCTGCGCCATATCTGACAATTTTTGTCACGCTCCACGCTTCATCTTGCTCTATGTATCGATGGTTTTCTTAAAGGCAATTCTTAATCAGGGGACACCTTGTCGGTTGGTCTCAGCACTCGACACATAACCGCGATAGCACATATCTTGAACAAGGGCACCCGATTTGGCAGCACTCCTCGACTACGCTATAAAACACGGATTGTCCGTACTTGGTGCCCTCATGAACGATATCGTCCTCACCGGCTTGGCCAAGCAATTGGTCGTCGCTGAACTCCTGACCGACAAGGCTGCACAGCAGGCCTATCAGCAAGCTCAGCGTAGCCGAGTCCCCCTTGTTCACTACCTGGTACAGAACAAGCTAGCAAAAAGCCGTGATATTGCTGAAATTGCGGCCGATCAGTTTGGTGTGTCCTTTCTTGATCTGGCAGCAGTGGATCGTGAAGCCCAGCCTAGAGGATTGGTCAGCGAAAAGCTGGTTCGCCAGCATCATGCCCTGCCACTTTGGCGACGTGGCAACAAATTGTTCGTAGGCATTTCGGACCCAACCAACCATCAGGCCATCACTGACATCCAGTTCAACACCGGCCTGACAGCCGAAGCCATTCTCGTTGAAGACGACAAGCTGACCGACGCCATCGAGAAGTTTTTTGAAAGCGGCACGACTGGCCTCGAAGAACTCAGTGATCTGGATCTAGATGGTTTGGACGTCGAAACCGTCGACGACAACAAAAACGACTCCATCGGTGGACAGGACGCCGATGACGCGCCTGTCGTACGCTTCGTCAACAAGATGCTACTCGATGCTATTCGTGGCGGTTCTTCTGATCTGCACTTCGAGCCCTATGAGAAAACCTACCGCGTTCGATTCAGGACTGACGGCATGCTCCGCGAAATCGCGCGTCCGCCGATCAATCTGGCAGGCCGCATTGCGGCACGTCTCAAGGTCATGGCCAGCCTCGACATCTCCGAGCGTCGCAAGCCGCAGGACGGCCGGATCAAGATGCGCATCTCGAAGAACAAGGCTATCGACTTCCGGGTAAACACCCTCCCGACACTGTGGGGCGAGAAGATCGTGATGCGTATCCTCGACCCGTCGAGTGCGCAGATGGGTATCGATGCGCTGGGCTATGAGCCTCATCAGAAAGAGCTCTACCTTCAGGCGTTGAGGCAACCGCAGGGGATGATTTTGGTCACTGGTCCTACAGGTTCGGGTAAGACCGTGTCGCTCTACACCGGCATCAACATCCTTAACACGGTGGACATCAACATCTCGACGGCCGAGGACCCCGTGGAAATCAACATGGAGGGTATCAATCAGGTCAACGTCAATAACAAGCAAGGTCTGGACTTTGCCCAGGCCCTACGTTCGTTTCTGCGTCAGGATCCCGACGTGATCATGGTCGGTGAGATCCGTGACCTGGAGACCGCCGAGATCGCCATCAAGGCCGCACAGACCGGTCACCTCGTGCTTTCCACCCTTCACACCAACAGCGCTGCGGAAACGCTCACTCGTTTGCAGAACATGGGCGTGGCTGGCTTCAATATTGCAACGTCCGTCAGCCTGATCATTGCGCAGCGGCTTGCGAGAAAATTGTGTCCGCATTGCCGCAAGGAAGCGGACATTCCGCGCGACGCACAGATCGAGGAAGGTTTCGCACCGGAGCTGATAGGCACCTTCAAGATCTACGAACCCGTGGGGTGCGAGCAGTGCAACGGCGGCTATCGCGGTCGGCAGGGTATCTACGAGGTGGTGAAAGTCACCAAGGAACTCCAGCGCATGATCATGGAAGCCAGCAACGCGATCGAGATCGCGGCGCAGATGCGCAAGGAGGGTTTCAGCGATTTGCGATCGTCGGGTCTGGTCAAGGTTATGCAAGGGGTCACCAGCCTTGCCGAAGTCAACCGAGTCACCAAGGATTAAGTAATGGCGGTCAAAGCAAAGATCCACGTCTATGCCTGGGAAGGGCTGGATCGCAAAGGCACCAAGATGTCTGGGGAGCTGAGCGGCCATAATCCGGCGTTGATCAAGGCGCAGTTGCGCAAACAGGGGATAAACCCTGGTAAGGTCAAGAAGAAGGGCACTTCACTGTTCGGCAAAGGCAAACGGATCAAGCCTGCCGACATTGCTCTGTTCACTCGGCAGATGTCCACCATGATGCGCGCCGGTGTGCCATTACTGCAGTCGTTCGACATCATTTCCGAAGGTGTCGATAACCCCAACATGCGCAAGCTCGTGGATGAGATCAAGCAAGAAGTTGCTGCAGGTAACAGTTTCGCTTCTTCACTGCGGAAGAAGCCGGAATACTTCGACGATCTTTACTGCAACCTCGTGGATGCCGGTGAGCAGGCGGGTGCTTTAGAAACCTTGCTGGATCGGGTGGCTACTTACAAAGAAAAGACCGAGCAGCTCAAGGCGAAGATCAAGAAGGCGATGACCTACCCCATCGCGGTAGTAGTTGTTGCCATCATCGTTTCAGGGATTTTGTTGATCAAGGTAGTGCCGCAGTTCAAGTCGATCTTCGAAGGCTTCGGCGCGGAGCTGCCAGCTTTCACGCTGATGGTGATGGGGCTGTCTGACGTGGTCCAAGAGTGGTATTTGCTGCTGCTGGCGGGCTTCGTTGGTTTGTTCTTTGGCTTCAAATATGCAATGAAACGAAGTCCCAAACTGCGTGACACGGTAGATCGCTGGTTGCTCAAGGTGCCCATCGTGGGCGCTATCTTGTACAAGTCAGCGGTGGCTCGTTATGCACGCACGCTTTCCACCACATTCGCGGCCGGCGTGCCACTGGTGGATGCGTTGGATTCGGTGTCAGGCGCTACCGGCAACGTCGTCTTCAAAAACGCCGTAAACCGCATCAAAGCCGACGTTTCCACCGGTATGCAGCTCAACTTTTCCATGCGCTCAACCGGCGTCTTTCCCACCCTCGCCATCCAAATGACCGCCATCGGCGAAGAATCAGGCGCCCTAGACGACATGCTCGACCGCGTGGCAACCATCTACGAAGCCGAGGTCGACAACATGGTCGACAGCCTCACCAGCCTGATGGAACCCATGATCATGGCGGTTCTTGGTGTAGTGGTAGGCGGCTTGGTTATCGCGATGTACCTCCCCATCTTCCAACTCGGCAACGTAGTCTAAGAAATGCCATTAATCGACCCATTAGCCTTCTCCACGTTGGCCCTAACCGCCTGCGCCCTCCTCCTCGGCCTCATCATCGGCAGCTTCCTCAACGTCCTCATCCACCGCCTTCCCATCATGCTCGACCGCGACTGGACTACGCAGTCCCGGGAAATGCTCGGCCTGCCACCGGAGCCCGCGGGCGCCACCTATAACCTGCTGCTCCCCCACTCCGAGTGCCCGCACTGCGCGCACAAGATTCGCGCCTGGGAGAACATTCCGGTGGTGAGCTACCTGATGCTGCGCGGCAAATGCTCCAGCTGTCGGGCGAAGATCAGTCTGCGTTATCCGCTGGTCGAGTTGGCCACAGGCGTTCTCAGTGCGTTCGTGGTGTATCACTTCGGCCTGGGCTGGGAGGCGGCGGCGTTTCTGGTGCTGACCTGGGGGCTGCTGGCGATGAGTCTGATCGATGCCGATCACCAGTTGCTGCCGGATGTGCTGGTGCTGCCGCTGTTGTGGCTGGGGTTGATCGTCAATGGGCAGGGCTTGTTCACGAACCTGTATGACGCGCTGTGGGGCGCGGTGGCGGGTTATCTCAGCTTGTGGCTGGTGTATTGGGCGTTCAAGTTGATCACCGGCAAGGAAGGCATGGGCTACGGCGATTTCAAGTTGCTGGCCATGCTGGGGGCCTGGGGTGGCTGGCAGATTCTGCCGCTGACCATTCTGCTGTCGTCGCTGGTGGGGGCGGTGCTGGGGGTGATCATGCTGCGGATGCGCAACGCGCAAACCAGTACGCCGATCCCGTTCGGGCCTTATCTGGCCATTGCGGGGTGGATTGCATTGCTGTGGGGTGATCAAATAACCACTTCATACATGCAGTTTGCCGGGTTCCGATGACAACAGCTGTGGATAAACCGTGGGTGCTGGGTCTGACCGGTGGCATTGCCAGCGGCAAGAGCGCGGCGGCGCAGCGCTTTGCCGAGTTGGGCGTGCACGTGGTGGACGCCGACCAGGCCTCGCGCTGGGTGGTGGAGCCGGGGCGTCCGGCGTTGGCGGCACTGGTCGAACGCTATGGCGCGGCGCTGTTGCAGGCCGATGGCAGCCTGGATCGCGGAGCGCTGCGCAAGGTGATCTTCGAGGATGCGCAGGAGCGGCGCTGGGTCGAAGCGTTGTTGCACCCGCTGATTGCCGAGGAAATTGCGCAATCGCTGGCATCGGCGACGTCCCCCTATGCGGTGTTCGTATCACCGCTGATGGTCGAGTCCGGCCAATACCGCATCACCCAACGCCTGCTGGTGGTGGATGCGCCCGAGGCGGTGCGGGTCGCGCGGACACTCCTGCGCGACCACACCACGCCGGAGCAGGTCCAGGCGATTCTGAAAGCCCAGGCGAGCCGCGAGCAGCGGCTGGCGCTGGCGGACGATGTGCTGGTCAATGATCGTGATCTGGCCTGGCTGCGCTCGGAAGTCGAGCGGCTGCATACTTTTTACCTGACTTTGCGTGGAGGCCGAGAATGAGCCAACCCTTGACCGTTGATTGCCCAACTTGCGGGGCGCCGGTGGAATGGACGGCAGCGAACGTGAACAGGCCGTTCTGTTCCGACCGCTGCAAACTGATCGATCTGGGCGCCTGGGCGGCCGAGGAACACAAGATTCCGGTCAGCCCGGATGCCGAGGACGAGCTGTTCAGCGAGGACCTGCCACCGCGCGGTCATTGAAGCAGCGTTGCATTGCGCGATTGTGATGCAGTCTTCGGGATGCAACAATTGCGCAATTGTGAATGACTATCAAAAACCCCCTTCCGTACTGTTGGTCGAAGACGACGCCGAGCTTCGCGAACAGCTGTGCCTGCACCTGCAACGTCGTGGTCTGGCGGTGCAGGTGTGCGAACGCGGCGACGCAGCCTTGCTGCTGGCGCAGCGTGAACCGTTCAACCTGATTCTGCTGGACATCATGTTGCCCGGCCTCGACGGACTGAAGGTCTTGAGTCAATTGCGCCAGGCCCACGGTACGCCGGTCATGCTGATGTCGGCCCTGGGCGCCGAGCAGGATCGCATCAGCGGTTTCACCCAGGGCGCGGACGATTACCTGCCCAAGCCTTTCAGCCTGGCCGAGCTGGATGCGCGTATCGACGCGCTGCTGCGCCGGGTGGACCTGGACCGCCGCGCCACGCCGACCCGCGCTGAAACCGATGTGGCCGGCTTGATCCGTGACGGCCATGCTCAGGACATCCACTACCACCAACGCCCGGCTGGATTCACCAGCTCCGAGTACCGGCTGCTGTGCACCCTGCTCGACCACGCTGGTGAGGCCTTGAGCAAGGCGTTCCTCTATCAACAGGTGCTGCACCGCAGCTACACACGGCTGGACCGCGGCTTGGATGTGCATGTGTGCAACATACGGCGCAAGCTGGGCCAGATCGGTGCCGACCATGTGCAGATCCAGGCAGTACGCGGCCAGGGTTACGTACTGGTGGTCGCAGGGTGATGCGTCGGCGTCATTCGCTGCTGTGGAAGCTGGCTTTGCTGCAGACGGGTTTCTGTCTGCTGCTGGTGTGGCTGGTGTGGTTCTGGGGCCTGCAAGTGGAGCGGCGCAGTTATTTTCTAGACCCTGCCACCCGACAGGGTCTGGCGGCCCATGCCGAGCAGGCCGAACAGCGCTGGCTGAACGAAGGCGCAGATGGAGTGGAGCGATGGCGCGAACGGTTCATGGCCGATCAGCGAACCTGGGCAGCGGTGATCGGTCCGCAACTGCAAAGCCTGGGCACCAGCGCCTTGAGCCACGATGAATCCAGCCACCTGACCTTCATGCGCAAGCTCGACTGGCCCATGAGCCGACGCCTGGACGACGAACTGCCGTATGTCAGCATCGCCTTTCCTCGGCATCCCGAACAAGGTCGCTTGGTACTGCAACTGCCGGAACGGCTGCTACCGGAGGGGCTCACGCCCTGGACCCACATCGTCACTCACGGCCTGATGCCGGCTGCGCTGGCGCTGCTGTTGGGGCTGTTGCTTTATCGGCATCTGGTGGTGCCGCTCAATGAACTGCGCGAACGCGCCAACGCGCTGCGTGCCGACGACCTCGAGCCGGTCGCCAGCAGTGCGGTCGCGCAACGGCGAGACGAACTGGGCGAACTGGCCCAGGCTTACGAGCACATGGCCCAGCGTGTGCGGCAGAGCCTGCAACAGCAACGTCAATTGTTACGCACGTTGTCCCACGAGATGCGTACTCCGCTGACCCGTCTGCGTGTGGCCAGCGACAGCGGCCTGCCGGACGGGCAATTGCAGGCGCGCGTGTCGCGCGAAGTCGACGAGATGCAGCGACTGGTCGAGGACGCGCTGGATCTGGCCTGGCTCGATACCGAACGGCCCGACCTGCCCCGTGAAGAGGTGCGGGTACGTTCGGTATGGGAAGCGCTGGTGCAAGACGTACAGTTCGAGAACCACTGGCCGGCCCATCGCTTGCGCTGCGAGGTGCCGGACGACTGCGTGGTGCAGGCCCACCTGAACAGCCTCGCTCAGGCGTTGGAGAACCTGCTGCGCAATGCGGTCCGGCACTCGCCAGCGCAAGGCTGGGTGACACTTCATGGCCACCGTGATGGCCTCTTCTGGCATTTGTGCGTAGAGGACCAAGGGCCCGGTGTCGACGTCGCCGACCTGGAGCGGATCTTCGAGCCGTTTTTGCGCCTGGATGGCACGCCGGGCAAGGGCTTCGGCCTGGGCTTGAGCATCGCTCGACGCGCGATCGAGTTGCAGGGCGGCCAGCTGTGGGCCAGCCGCGGGGATCACGGTCTGCGCATGAACCTGCGTCTGTTGGCCCATGACTCGCCGAGCCAGACGCCAAGTGTTTAGAAAGTTAATGCGCTTTACTATCATTTAGCAATTATTATCATCTTCGATCTTCCGGCCACCCTGGCCAGTTCATGGAGATCCAACGATGCGCCTGCGCCTGCCGCCCCTGCCCTATTTCGCCGTGCTTCTGGGCGCTTGCCATCTGCTCCCCGCAACCGCGTCGGCCGACAACACGACAGCCGAACCCGTGGAGCTGGAAGCGTCTTCGGTGGTGGCCACGGCCGAAGAAGAGATCAAGCAGGCGCCCGGTGTGTCGATCATCACGGCGCAAGACATTCGCAAGCGTCCGCCGGCCAACGATCTGTCGCAGATCATCCGCACCATGCCGGGGGTCAACCTGACCGGCAACTCCAGCAGCGGCCAGCGCGGCAACAACCGGCAGATCGATATTCGCGGCATGGGGCCGGAAAACACCTTGATCCTGGTCGACGGCAGACCGGTGAACAGCCGCAATTCGGTGCGTTATGGCTGGCGCGGCGAGCGCGACAGCCGCGGTGACACCAACTGGGTGCCCGCGGACCAAGTGGAGCGCATCGAAGTCATTCGGGGTCCGGCCGCGGCCCGTTACGGCAATGGCGCGGCGGGCGGCGTGGTGAACATCATCACCAAGCAGCCGGGTACCCAGACCCACGGTTCGGCGACGGTCTACCAATCCTTTTCGCAACACAGCGCGGAAGGCGCCACCAAGCGGGTCAATTTCGGCCTGAACGGGCCACTGACCGATGCGCTGAGCTACCGCGTGTTCGGCAATGTCGCCAAGAGCGATGCCGACGCTCAGGACATCAACAGCGGCCATGAGTCGCGGCGCACCGGCAACCAGGTCGGCACCTTGCCGGCCGGGCGCGAAGGCGTGCGCAACAAGGACATCAACGGGCTGCTGAGCTGGAAGCTCAGCCCCGAGCAGACTGTAGATCTGGAAGCGGGCTACAGCCGCCAGGGCAACATCTACACCGGTGATACCCAGAACACCAACAGCAACGCCACGGTGCGCAGCCTGGTGGGCCATGAAACCAACATTCTCTATCGCGAGAACTACGCCCTGACCCACCGCGGCGACTGGGATTTCGGCACCTCGCTGGCCTATCTGCAGTATGAAAAGACCCGCAATCGACGCGTGAAGGAAGGCCTGGCCGGGGGTACCGAGGGCATCTTTTCCAGCACTGATTTCACCACCAACGTGGTGCGCGACCTGACTGCTCACGGCGAGGTCAGCCTGCCGCTGCATTGGGGCGTCGATCAGATGCTGACCCTGGGCACGGAGTGGGTCGAGCAGAGCCTTGGCGACCCCAATTCCAACGTGCAGACCACCACGGCCGGTGGCGCCATACCGGGCCTGGCCAGCAGCAACCGCAGCGGCAGTTCGGAGGCGCGCATCGCTTCACTGTTCGTCGAGGACAACATCGAGCTGTTCCCCGGCACCAAGCTGACCCCCGGCTTGCGCCTGGACCATCACGACATCGTCGGCGACAACTGGAGTCCGTCGCTCAACCTGTCCCAGGTGCTGACCGACACTGTGACCGTGAAGGCCGGCATCGCCCGTGCCTACAAAGCGCCGAACCTCTACCAACTGAACCCCAACTACCTGCTGTATAGCAACGGTCAGGGTTGCTACGGCCAGACCACCAGTTGCTACCTGCAGGGCAATGCCGACCTGGAAGCCGAAACCAGCGTCAACAAGGAGCTGGGCGTGGAATATCGCAAAGACGGCGTGGTGGCCGGCCTGACCTACTTTCGCAACGATTACCGCAACAAGATCGAATCGGGCCTGACCCCGGTCGGCACCGCCATCGGTGGCAGCGGGACGACTGCCAACGCCAGCATCTTCCAGTGGGAGAACGTGCCCAAGGCCTTGGTCGAGGGATTGGAAGGCAACCTGACCTTGCCCGTGACGGATGATCTGAACTGGACCAACAACTTCACCTACATGCTGCGTTCGGTGAACAAGGAAACCGGCGATGTGCTTTCGGTGACGCCCAAGTACACCCTGAATTCGATGCTCGACTGGCAGGCCAGCGAAGCGCTGTCGCTGCAGGCCAATGTGGCCTGGTACGGCAAGCAGAAGCCCAAGAAATACGACTACCACGGTGCACGAGTGACCGGCACATCCAACAATCAGCTGTCGCCCTACGCGCTGGTCGGCGTCAGCGGCACCTATGCGCTGACTCGGCACCTGAGCCTGACGGCGGGCATCGACAACCTGCTCGACAAGCGCCTGTATCGCGAGGGCAATGCCCAGGGTGTGAACAACATCGAAGGCGCGGGCGCGGCTACCTACAACGAGTCGGGCCGCACGCTCTACACCAGCCTGACGGCGTCGTTCTGATGAAGCATACGATCATCAGCGGGCTGGCAATGGCCGCCCTGATTTCACACGGCGCCGCGCAAGCACGTCCGGACCCGCAACAGCCCATGGCGGCCCCGGTGCTGGAACAGCCCGACACTGGCTATGGGTTCACCACCCGAACTCTGGACTCGGCGGACGGGCAGCGGCATTACCGGCTGTATATCGGCCGCCCGGAACAGCCCGCCCCCGCCGCTGGCTATCCGGTGGTTTACCTGCTCGATGGGAATGCTGCCGTGGGTGCGCTGGACCAGGCACTGTTACGGCGCTTGAACAAAGGCGCCGATGCACCGCTGATCGTGGCCATCGGCTCGACCACGCCACTGCGTATCGACCGTATGGCGCGAACCTTCGATTACACGCCGCGAGTGACCGGCGACACGCAGATCGATGCGACCTCCGGGTTGCCCAGCGGCGGTGCCGATCAGTTTCTCGACCTGCTGGAGCAGCGAATCAAACCGCTTGTGCAGCACGCAGTACCGGTGGATGTGAAACGGCAAACGTTGTGGGGGCATTCCTATGGCGGATTGCTGGTGCTGCATGCCCTGCTGACCCGGCCTGGGGCGTTTCAGCATTACGCCGCGGCCAGTCCTTCGCTGTGGTGGGGAAACGGTGCGGCGCTCGAGCCGTTGGATGGCTTGGCGGACCGAGTGGGCCAGAGCAAGGTGGGGTTGACGTTGATGCGAGGTGACGCCGAGGCAGCCGGGCCGGGTGGGCCGGCGCGCTCGACGCAGGCGCCGGGGGTGGCCATGGAGCGGTTGTTGAAAGGTGTTCGCGGCGTGCCCGGTTTGCGCGTCGATTACCACGTGTTTCCTGGGCTGGGGCATGGGCCGATGCTGCCTGCCTCGCTGCGATATGTATTGGAGAATGGCGTGTATCGCTGACGCGGCTTGCGCCGCTGCTGCAGGGAATTGGCGCTTTTCTGTAGCAGCGGCGCAAGCCGCGCCCGGTCGCACCGCGCCGGCGGGATCATGCCAATTCGAACAGCACCTCCTGCGCCCCTTCCCACAACGTCTTCACGCCCAGGGCTCGAAGGTTTTCCTTGCCCTGCACGACGGTCAGGAAATGGTTGCCGGCCAACTGCCCCATCTTGCTGGCGAAACAGCACGAGCCGTAGGCCAGCAGGATTTCCGTTTCGCTGTACGGCCCCGGATAAAACAGCACGTCCCCTACCGACGGGTGACTGGTGTGGTTCTCGAAGCCGACCGGCGCATCACCTCGCAGCAACTGAAATTCCCCCAACGGCACCCAGCACGCCTCACCGCTCCAGCGTACGTGGATGATTTTCTGCCGATAGGGCAGCAGCTTGAGAAACGCCTCCACCGTCTGCGGTGCGTCGGGGTGGGTTTCGGCCAAGAATTCATAGCCGCCGGAGGTGATCTTGATGCTGGGCATGGTGCAACTCCTGGGAAAATCCCATCCTTACCCATTGCCCGACGATTTTGAAGCGTTGACCATTATTCTTTTCGTCGCACAGGCGGGCTAAGCTAGGGCCATGGATGACTCCGACTACCTGCGTTTGCTCACCAGCCAGGCCGAGCAAGCCAACGCCTTTCTGTCCAATGCGCGCAAATGGGAGCGCGAGCGTTGGGTGTGCGAGCGCCTTTTGCAGGGTCTGAACATCACCTACCGCGACGACGAGTTCACCCCTGCAGGCCAGGAGCCGCCGGACGTGCTGTTTCGCGACGCCAGTTTCGAAGTGTTTTTCGTACTCGATGAAGGTCGCCGGCTCAATGATGAATGGCGTGAAGAGCTGCAACGTCGCCGCAGCGCCTTCTCCCTCAGCCAACTGGTGCGCCGCGAAGCTCGGCCCAAGCGCATTCGTGCGCCCGAGCTCTTACAAAGGCTCGCCCCGACCCTGCGCAAGAAAGCCCACAACTATCGCGAACGCGGCCTGGACCTGGGCGAGCTGGACATCATTGCCTTCGCCAGCCTCAAGCGCGAAACCCTGGACCTGAACAGCCATTTTCCGCCGCCTACCGAATTTCTCCGCCAAGGCTGGCGCTCGCTGTCGCTGGTCGGACCGACCTTCGCGCGCGTCTTGTTCGCCCATCCGGATGCGCCGGATTTTCTACGCAACAACCTCGGCCGCAGCATCGTTTTCGATGTCGGCATCAGTTTGTGACAACCGCTATTTATCAGCCATGGCGTATCCGCAGCGGCGATGATACAAAGCGTCATCGTCCGTACCGACTGTCAGGAACCCTGTAGCCTTGCCAGCGTCTGAAACGTCTACCTGTTCATGGTTCCAAGCCCTGCCACGTGAACCGCGCCCTAAGGGTCGGCGGTTGTCTGTGTGCTTGTCGGCAGCAAGTCGAGCGTCCGCTCCTTGCCTCGATAACCGCCGTCGCAGGGCCGTGGAATCGTCTGCCTCAAGGTGTGGAGCTATGAGCTGCCTTGCGCTCGCCCTCCCTCGCAGACCCAACGAATTCCTTAACCTTATGAGAGCTCTCCATGACACATCGCATCGTTATCGTCGGCGGCGGCGCCGGCGGCCTGGAACTGGCCACCAGCCTGGGCAAGACCTTGGGCAAGCGCGGCACGGCCAGCATCACGCTGGTGGATGCCAACCTGACCCATATCTGGAAACCGCTGTTGCATGAAGTGGCAGCCGGTTCGCTGAATTCGTCGGAAGACGAGCTCAACTACGTTGCCCAGGCCAAGTGGAATCATTTCGAGTTCCAGCTGGGTCGCATGAGCGGCCTGGACCGAGGGGCCAAGCAGATCCAGCTGAGCGCTACCCTGGATCCGGAAACAGGTCTGGAGCTGGTGCCGGCGCGCAGCATTGGCTACGACACGCTGGTGATTGCCGTGGGCAGCACTACCAATGACTTCGGTACCCAGGGTGCAGCCGAGCATTGTCTGTTTCTGGACACGCGCAAGCAGGCCGAGCGCTTTCATCAGCAGCTGCTCAACCACTATCTGCGTGCGCATGCCGGACACGATGAAAGCCGCGCGCAGATCAGCGTGGCTATCGTCGGTGCCGGTGCCACAGGGGTCGAGCTGGCGGCCGAGCTGCACAATGCGGCCAAGGAACTGGCGGCCTATGGTCTGGGCCGCATCGCGCCCGAGAACATGCGCATCACCTTGATCGAAGCCGGTCCGCGGGTGTTGCCGGCGCTGCCGGAGCGTATCGGTCAACCGGTGCACCAGACTCTGGAAAAACTGGGCGTGACGGTGCTGACCAATGCCGCCGTGAGTGAAGTGACTGCCGAAAGCCTGCTGACCAGCAGTGGCCAGGTCATTCCTGCCAGCCTGAAGGTGTGGGCGGCGGGCATTCGGGCGCCGGGTTTCCTCAAGGACATCGATGGCCTGGAGACCAACCGCATCAATCAGCTGGTGGTGCGCCCGACCTTGCAGACCACTCACGACGACGACATTTTCGCGTTCGGCGACTGCGCGGCGTGCCTGCAGCCGGGTACCGACCGCAACGTGCCGCCGCGCGCTCAGGCCGCCCACCAGCAGGCTTCGTTGCTGGCCAAGTCGCTGAAGCTGCGCATCGAGGGCAAGGCCCTGCCGGAGTACACCTACAAGGACTATGGCTCGCTGATTTCGCTCTCGCACTTTTCGGCGGTGGGCAATCTGATGGGTAACCTGACCGGCAGCGTGATGCTGGAAGGTTGGCTGGCGCGCATGTTCTACGTGTCGCTGTACCGGATGCACCAGGCGGCGCTGTATGGCCTGTTCCGCACCGGCATGTTGATGCTGGGCAGCCGTATCGGACGCGGCACGGAGCCGCGATTGAAGCTGCATTGATGGAGGATCGGCCGCGTTACGTATGACGTGACGCGGTGATGCCGGACGCGGCTTGCGCCGCTGCTACAGGGGGGTGTATTGAATTGGGGGCAAAAAAAAAGGCGCCTATGACAGGCGCCTTTCTTCGAATATGGTCGGGGTAAGGGGATTCGAACTCCTGACATCCTGCTCCCAAAGCAGGCGCGCTACCGGACTGCGCTATACCCCGGTACAAAAAAGGCACCCCGGAAGGCGCCTTTTCTGCTGCCCACCGGTGTTAATCGGTGGGGCTTTTAAGATTCGACCCGGCGAACCGGAATCAAAAATGGTGGGTCGTGTGGGATTCGAACCTACGACCAATTGGTTAAAAGCCAACTGCTCTACCAACTGAGCTAACGACCCAAATATGGTCGGGGTAAGGGGATTCGAACTCCTGACATCCTGCTCCCAAAGCAGGCGCGCTACCGGACTGCGCTATACCCCGATATGAAATTTGGCTCCGTGACCAGGACTCGAACCTGGGACCCAATGATTAACAGTCATTTGCTCTACCGACTGAGCTATCACGGAACTATCAATTTCAGAACATCTACAGCAATTTCAGTACATCTACATCTGCTACAGCTTCAAGCCTGTATCACTACCGCCTTGAACTCTTCGACCTGTTCGCATCGCTGCGTTCATGTCTCTGAGGCGCGCTATTCTACAATCTTCAAAACCCCTGTCAACCCTTTAAATTGCTTTCAAGACACTGATTTGCAACTTTTTTTCAGAACCGGGTGAAGCGTTTGGTTCTGCGGGATGACCGACAGCGGGGCGCACTTTACAAGCCTTGAAACGAAAATGCAACGGGAAATCAAAGAGGTGTGTCATGTCGGGCCTCTTCGCGGGCAGAGCCCGCTCCCACAGGTATGCAACGTTCCTGTGGGAGCGGGCTCTGCC
>NZ_JASCPM010000037.1:0-45987 GCF_029960215.1 Pseudomonas sp. PS01301
CGTTGATTTGCGGGGCGGCTTGCGCGGGCAGACACCCGCTCCCACATTGCAATGCCCTACGGGCCCTGTGTGGGAGCGGGCTCTGCCCGCGAATGGTTCACTGCGGTGCGTCAGGCAGGTTGCGGGGCGGCCTTCGCGGGCAGAGACCCGCTCCCACAGAGTGAAATGAACTGTACTCGTGTGGCAGCGGGCTGGGGATTAGACCACCAGCGACAGCAGCAGGATGAAGATCAGGCCTACCACCGACAGGATGGTTTCCATCACGGTCCAGGTCTTCAGGGTTTCCGTGACGGTCATGTTGAAGTACTGCTTGACCAGCCAGAAACCGGCATCGTTGACGTGGGACAGGATCACCGAGCCGGCGCCGGTAGCCAGCACCAGCAGCTCACGATTGACGCCCGGCATCATGCCGATGACCGGGGCGACGATGCCCGCACCGGTAATGGTCGCTACCGTCGCCGAACCGGTCGCGACGCGAATCACCGCAGCGACCAGCCAGGCCAACAGGATCGGGTTGACCTCGGCCTGCACGGCCATCTGCCCGATGATGTTGCCCACGCCGGTGTCGACCAGCATCTGCTTGAAGCCACCGCCGGCACCGACGATCAGGACGATGGCCGCAGTGGGCGCCAGGCTCTGGTCCAGCAGCTTCATGATCTTCGCCCGGTCGAAACCGCGCGCCACGCCGAAGGTGTAGAAGGCCAGCAGCAGGGCGGCGAGCAGGGCGGTGATCGGGTGGCCGATGAAGTCCATCCACTGGCGGAACAGGTTTTCCGCCGGCAGCGCCACGTCGGCGAAGGTCTTGAGCATCATCAGGAACACGGGCAGCAGGATGGTGATCAGGGTCACCGCGAAGCTGGGCAGGTTCTGGTTGTCCGACTCCTTGGCGATCTGGTCCATCAACTCCTTGGAGGGGTTGCCCGGAATGTATTTGGAGATGAACGAACCGAAGATCGGGCCGGCGATCATCGCGGTGGGCAGGCCGACGATCAGGCCGTAGAGAATGGTCTTGCCGATATCAGCGTTGAAGATGCCGATGGCCAGCAGCGGGCCCGGATGTGGCGGGACCAGCCCGTGCACCACCGACAGGCCGGCGAGCAGCGGGATGCCGATCTTCACCAGCGACACGCCGGAACGGCGGGCGACGATGAATACCAGCGGGATCAGCAGTACGAAGCCGATCTCGAAGAATAGCGGGATGCCCACCAGGAAAGCGGAGAACATCATCGCCCAGTGGATGCGCTTGACCCCGAACTTGCGGATCAAGGTCTGCGCGATCTGGTCGGCGCCCCCCGAGTCGGCCATCAGTTTGCCGAGCATGGTGCCCAGCGCGAGGATGATGCCGACGAAGCCAAGGACCCCACCGAAGCCATCCTGGAACGACTTCATGACCTTGACCACCGGCAGACCGGATGTCAGGCCCAGGAAGATCGCCGCGATGGTCAGGGCGACGAAGGGGTGAACCTTGAACTGGGTGATGAGCACGATCAGACCAATGATGGTGACCAGTGCGTCAAGCAGCAAGTAGGTGTCGTGAGCTAAGCCAAACATAAAGGTCTGCCTCGTGTTGTCGTTGTTGTGGGCGCAACGGTTGTGGTTGGGAACATCGGGCGCTGCCGGGCGGAAAGCTCAGACAGCGCTGTCTTCAAAAGCCGTTCAAGCCAGCGTGGAGGCGCCATGCTCGACCAGCCAGTTTTCCACCTGCTGCGCCAGCTCCACGATGGGGACTGTGGCATCCAGGGGCAGGGTCAATGCTTCACCGGTGGGCGGTTCCAGGGTAGCGAACTGGCTGTCGATGAGGCTGGCCGGCATGAAGTGACCGGGCCGGTGAGCAACGCGATTGGCGGCTTCTTCGCGGGTCAGTTCGAGAAACACGAAGCCCAGGCCGGGCACGGCGTTGCGCAGGGTTTCGCGGTACTTGAGCTTGAGGGCGGAGCAGGTCAGTACCGGGCGCTGTCCCGATTCGATACAGGCGCGCATTTCTTCGCCCAGACGCAGCAGCCAGCCGGCGCGGTCCTGGTCGTCGAGGGGAGTGCCGGCGCTCATCTTGGCGATGTTGGCTTCGGGATGAAAGCTGTCGCCTTCGATCAGGCGGCCGCCGCTGCGACCGACGATGGCGGCACCGACGCTGCTCTTGCCGCAGCCGGATACTCCCATCACCACCAAAGCGTTCAGAGGGGCATTCATCAAGTCACTCCTGCTGGGGCGCACCGGGTATGGATACGGCGCCCTCATCTTATTGATCTTGTCAAAGCAGTCTGGTGCAGCCTGCAGTAATAGCAAGGCACAAATCATTATTGCTCTGGATTCGAGACAGCGCTACCTTACCTCAACTCTTTTTCATTGCAAGTAGATAACAACAAGAATCATGGCGCGAATCGGCTCACGCGCAACCGGCCTGCCGACCCTGGCCGAAGTTGCCAAACTTTCAGGTGTTTCTCCCATTACTGCTTCGCGCGCATTGCGCGGGGTGTCCACGGTTGCTCCACAACTGGCCAGCAAAGTGCTGGAAGCCGCGCAGGCGCTGGGTTACGTGGTCAATCCGGCAGCACGGGCGCTGGCGTCGGCGCAGAGTCAGTCGGTGGTGGTGCTCATTCCTTCTCTCTCCAACCAATTGTTCATCGACACACTGGAAGCCATCCATGAAGTGATGCGTCCGCGTGCGCTGGAAGTGCTGATCGGCAACTATCACTACGATGTCGACGAAGAGGAAAACCTCATTCGTAACTACCTGGCCTACAAGCCGGGTGGGATGCTGCTGACGGGCATGAGCCGCAGCGAACGTTCCCAGGCCATGTTGCACAACAGCGGTGTGCCGTGTGTGCACATGATGGAGCTGGGTGCTGAGGGCCAAGGCGCCTGCGTTGGCTTTTCCCAGGAGCAGGCCGGAAGTGTGGCGGCGCGGCATCTGCTGGATGCCGGGCGCCGACGCCTGGGGTATGTGGCGGCGCAGCTCGATCCACGCGTGATGCAGCGGGCCGAGGGGTTCAGGGCGGCGCTCGAGGCGGAAGGGGTGCACGATCCGCAACTTGAAGTGCTGTGTCCGCAGCCTTCGTCGATCGGCCTGGGTGGCGAGTTGTTCGCTGACCTGATGCGTCGGCATCCGGACGTGGACGGCGTGTTCTTTTGCAACGACGACCTGGCGCAGGGTGCGATTTACGAAGCACAGCGCCAGGGCATTGCCGTTCCGGATCGGGTCGGCATGGTGGGGTTCAATGATCTGCCGGGGTCGGCCCACCTGGTGCCGCGCTTGACCTCGATCCGCACCCCGCGTGCGCAAATCGGCCGCAAGGCGGCGCAGATGCTGCTCGACAGCATGGATGGCAAGCGTCATTGCGCCCAGGCGCTCGACCTGGGCTTCGAATTGGTCGTGCGCGAAACCTGATACTGCGGTGTGTCTGGCGTACCGCAGCGCGGCCTTCGCGGGCAGAGCCCGCTCCCACAGGGGATCGCGGCGCTTTTGTAGCAGCGGTGCGAGCCGCGTCGGCGATGGGTGCGGTGTGTCTGTTGTACCGCAGCGCGCCCTTCGCGGGCAGAGGGCTCGCCGCCCGCCCCGTTCCCACAGGGGATCGTGGCGTTTTTGTAGCAGCGGCGCGAGCCGCGTCGGCGGTGGATGCGGTGTGTCTGATGCCACGCGGTGAAGCCGGACGCGGCTTGCGCCGCTGCTACAGGGGCGGTGCTGTACCTGACGTTGCGCTGGAGGTCAGCGCAGGTCGCGTTCCTGGCCGGGGCTGTGGTTGAAGAGGCGCTTGTACTCGCGGCTGAACTGCGAGCTGCTCTGGTAGCCCACCCGCAACGCGACCTGGCTGACGTTCATGCCGTCGGCCACCAGCAGCGCGCGGGCCTTGAGCAGGCGCAGGCGCTTGATGTATTGCACCGGCGAGGCCAGGGTGTTGCGCTTGAAATGCTCGTGAAAGGTCGAGGCACTCATGTTCGCGCGACGGGCCAGGTCATCGACCTGCAACGGCTCTTCGTAATGCGCATGCAGCCAGGACAACGCGCCAGCGATGCGGGCGAATTGCCCCTGTTGCTCCACCAAGGCCCGCAGCACATGGCCGTTGGGCCCGCGCAAAGCGGTATAGAGGACTTCGCGCAGGCGAGCCTGGCCCATGGCCAAGCGGTCCTGGGGATCGTGCAGACACTGCAGCAGCCGCTCCACGGCCCCGCGCATGGAATCGTCCAGCGGCACGGCGGTCATCGACTCGGTGGTCTGCGCCTGACTCGGCCCGGGCTCCATGGCCAGCACCAATTCACCGAGCAACGTGCGATCGATCGGTATCGACACGCCGAGCAGGGGCAGCTGTTCACTGGCGAAGGTCTCGCACTCGAACGGCACCGGCAGGGCCTGGATCAGGTAATGCCCGGCGCCATACTCCAGGGTGCGCTCGCCCAGGTACGCCAGCTTGCTGCCCTGGGCGATCACCATCAGGCTCGGTTCATAGATCTGCGCGGTGCGCGCGATATGGCTGCGGCACGAAACCACCCGCAAGCCGTCGATGGAGGTAGGGATCCAGTCATCGGCAACCGCCAGCGGACGGATGAGTTCTACCAGGCGGGCGTTGGCGTCGAGGTGTTTGGTGAGGCTCATGGGATACCACGGATCAGGCATGAAATCAGTCGTCCATGATCGCACGTTCGGGCCCCGTTTGCGGGGTGCTCGGAGGAATGGGCATGCATCGCGCAGGATCGGACATGGCCGCGAGCGCACGTCAGGGCCACAATCGGCGCCTGATCATCTTCGTTTCGAGAGGTTTCAACATGTCCAAGGCACTCGGCTACGCCGCGCTTTCGCCCACCACGCCACTGGCTCCCCTGAGCTTCGAACGTCGTGCCCTGCGCCCCGACGACGTCAGCATCGCCATCGAATTCTGCGGCGTTTGCCACTCCGACCTGCACCAGGCTCGCAATGACTGGGGCATCGCCGTGTATCCGCTGGTACCGGGCCACGAGATCGTTGGCCGCGTGGTCGCCGTCGGAGACCAGGTGCAGAAGTACGCCGTCGGTGACCGCGTGGGCGTGGGCTGCATGGTCGACTCGTGCCAGCACTGCGATGCCTGTCACGCCGACCTCGAGCAATACTGCCTGGAAGGTCCGACCATGACCTATGCCACGCCCGACCGTATCGATGGCACCAACACCATGGGCGGCTACTCGGACAGCATCGTGGTCAGCGAGAACTTCGTGGTGCGCATTCCCGACGGCCTCGATGCGGCCAACGCTGCGCCAATCCTCTGTGCAGGCATCACCACCTATTCGCCGCTCAAGCATTACGGCGTCAAGCCGGGTGACAAGGTCGGCATTCTGGGCATGGGTGGCCTGGGCCACATGGGCATCAAGTTCGCCAAGGCGCTGGGCGCCGAGGTGACGCTGTTCACCCGTTCGGCGAGCAAGGCCGCCGAAGGCCGCCGCCAGGGCGCGGACCATGTCATCGTGTCGACCGATGCCGAGCAGATGAAAGCCGCTGCCGAAACCTTCGACTTCCTGCTCGACACCATTCCGGTGCCTCACGACCTGAACCCCTACCTGGAAACCCTGCGTTTCGACGGCGTGCACATTCTGGTCGGGTTGATCCAGCCGGTAGACCCTGCGCTGCACGCAGCCAACCTGGTGCTCAAGCGCCGTGTGCTGGCCGGTTCGTTGATCGGTGGCATCAAGGAAACCCAGGAAGTGCTGGATTTCTGCGCCGAACACAACATCACCTGTGATATCGAAATGCTGGACATCAAGAACATCAACGAAGCCTTTGAGCGCATGCACGCCGGTGATGTGAAGTACCGCTTCGTGATCGACATGGCCAGCCTCAAGGCCTGACACGGTCTGGTCGACCTTACCCTGTAGCAGCGGCGCGAGCCGCGTCGGCGGCCAATGCGGTGTGTCTAGGTGACCGCATTGACCGGGACGCGGCTTGCGCCGCTGCTACAGGGGGCCGAGGGGGTGCTTTAGATGCAACCATTCCTGTGCTGCAGCCTCAAAGCTGCAATCCGTGCCAGGAACGTCCTCGATGTCTTCATCTTCCGCTCGCCCGTTGCGCATCGGTGTGCTGACGCACATCAAACATCCCATTCGCCAGCCGTTCGCCGGCGGCCTGGAAGCGTTCACCCACGATGTGACGTCCGGGCTGATGCAACGTGGTCACGACGTCACCCTGTTCGCCAGCTCATCCAGTGACCCAGCCCTCAATATCGTGCCGGTGTGGGACGACGCCATCTATAAAGATGGTCGCCGTGCGTGCCTGAGTTCCGAGTACATCGAGGAGCACCACGCGTACCTCAAGGCCATGCAGAACATCGACGACCGTCGCTTCGATGTCATCTTCAACAACAGCCTGCACTACGTGCCCGCGACCATGGCATCGATGATCCGCACGCCGATGCTTACGGTATTGCACACACCACCGTTCTTCGAGCTGATCAATGCCTACAGTGGCGAACGCCGTGCGGGGCATTTCGCGACCATTTCCGAGGCCAATGCACGGCAGTGGGAAGAGGTCATTCCCGAGTGCCATGTCATCCCCAATGGCATCGACCTGCAGACCTGGTCGCCGCGCGCCGCGCCCCTGGAGCATGCGATCTGGTTCGGCCGACTGGTGCCCGACAAGGGCGCCCACCTGGCCATGGACGCCGCGAAGCTGGCTGGCGTCCCGCTGCGCCTGGCCGGTCAGGCGGTCGATCCTCGCTACTTCAAGGAACAGATTCAGCCGCGCTTGAGTGACCAGTGCCAGTACCTCGGCCATCTGGGGCGCGAAGAACTGGCCATCGAATTGGCCAGTGCCTCCGCGGCACTGGTCACACCCTGCTGGGAAGAACCCTTCGGTCTGGTGGTGGCAGAAGCCCTGGCCTGCGGCACGCCGGTAGCCGCCTTCGCCCGTGGTGCTGTTGGCGATCTGCTGACCGATGCCACCGGTGCGCTGGCTGCGGGCGGCGATGTCGAGGGCCTGGCCCAGGCGCTGCGCCTGGCTCGGCGCAAGTCGCGCCTGGCTTGCCGTCTGCATGCCGAAACCCAGTGGAGCCACGAGGTCATGCTCGATCGCTACGATGCGCTGCTGCGGCAGGTGGCCGAAGCCGGTGCGTGAACGTCCGCAAGTCGGCTATTACGTCCATCACCACGGTTCGGGCCATGGCATGCGCGCGTTGGCCATCGCCCGCCACCTGAACTGCGACGTCACCTTGATCGGTTCGCGTTTGCCCGAAGGTCCGTATCCGGCCAACGTCAAAGGCCTGCTCTTGCCCGGCGACACGGCGCCGGGCATGCACGTCGAAAGCTTCCCCGCGCTGCATTACGCACCTCTGGCCGTGGACGGTCTGCGTGAGCGCATGGGGCTCCTGGCCGATTGGATGCGCAATGCGTGGCCATGCCTGCTGGTGGTGGACGTATCGGTCGAAGTGGCGTTGCTGGCGCGCCTGTTCGGTGTGCCGTGCGTGTACATGCGTCAGCACGGTGAACGCACCGACACCGCCCACTTGCAGGCCTACGCTTCGGCATCGCGTCTGTTGGCGCCTTATCCGGCGGCCATGGAGTGCAGCCAGATGCCCGACTGGGTGTCGAGCAAGACCGATCACTGCGGCTGGGTGTCCCGTTACAGTGGGCATGGCCGCGCACACATGGAGGCCGAGCAGGGCAGCGTGCTGGTGATCACGGGGCAGGGCGGCACCGCTTTTACCGTGGATTCGCTGGTGGCCATTGCTGACTGCTGTCCACAGTACCGATTCCGTGTGGCCGGGCCGCTGCCAAGCAGTGACCTGTCATTACCCGTCAACCTGACGCTGTTGGGGCAGTTGGCCGATCCATTGCCCGAGTTGCTGCGCGCCGAGATCGTGGTGGGCAGTGCAGGCGACAACGTCGTTGCCGAAGTGGCCCACCTGGGTGGACGCCTGATCGCGATCGCCGAGCAGCGTCCGTTCGACGAGCAACGTCTGCAGGCCATGCAACTGGAGCGGTTGGGAGTGGCACTGGGAGTGGACGGCGTGCCGGCTGCGCAGGACTGGCCGGCCCTGCTGGAGCGAGCCCGGCATCTGCCCGGGCCCAGCGCCTGGCAGGCGCTGCTCAATGACCAGGCCGCGCAGGACGCCGCCGGGATCATTCAGACCACTGTGTGGAGTCATTTCGGCGCAGCCCTCAGCCCGCCTTGAGCGCCTGGGGCGGAATGAAAGCCTCGAGTTCGGCTTCCACCGCCTCGATGATGCGCTCGACGTCGGCGGCGTTCATGACGGCCGCGCAAGGCAGACCGGCGATGGTCAGCAGGGTTTCGCCGCTGCTGCGATCGAACAGCCGGGCGACCATGCTGCTGGGCGCATCCATGCTGCCCTCGAATCCCATGGGGTGAAAGTGCCAGCGCATCACCTGGCACGCATTGGGGAATGTCATCTTGTTCATCGCGCCCACCTGTCGCATGTCGCCTGCCGTGGGACAGGCCATCCGGACCGATGGCCTGTCGAATGCTGCGTTTTGAGTATTAAACGTAGCACCCCTTGGATGACAGCTGTGTGGTTTGCCGCGATTCCAGAATGATTTCATCGAGTTTCATGATCTGGGTCAGTGTTTGCAGGGTTTCAGGCCTGCCGTCGTCGATTGTTTTACCTCCAGATCACAGCCGCTGGGCTTGAGCAGCAGGGTCAATAGGGCCGAAAGCAGCAAGGCGCCGCTCATCAACAGGTACGACGCGCCGGGGTTGCCGGTGCTGGCATTCAGATAGCCAACCAGGTAGGAACCGGCGAACGAGCCCAGGGCGCCCATGCTGTTGATCAGCGCCATGGCACCGCCAGCCACGTTGGCCGGGAGGATTTCCGGCACGATGGCGAAGAAGGGCCCGTAGGGCGCATACATGCAGGCCCCGGCGATCACCAGCAGTGCATAGGACCACCAGAAGTGTTCGCTGCCCAGCGCGTAGGAACCATAGAAGGCCAGCGCGGCCAGCAGCAGTGGCGGCCAGACGAAACGTTTGCGTTTTTGCAGGCGGTCGGAAAACCAGCTCACCACCAACATGCCGATCACCGCCGCCAGGTAGGGCAGGGACGACAGCCAGCCGGCTTCGATCATGTCCATCTGCGCGCCCTGCTTGAGAATCGAGGGCAGCCACAGCACGAAGCCGTAGACGCCCACGCTCCACAGAAAAAACTGCAGCGACAGCGTGATCACCTTGCCCGAGCGGAAGGCTTCGGCATAGTTCTTCACCGGCTTCAGGCCCACCTGTTCGGCGGCCAGGGCGGCTTGCAGGTCATCTTTTTCCTGTTGGCTGAGCCATTTGGCCTGCGCCGGACGGTCGTCGGCCAGGCGCCACCAGATGAACGCCCAGATCACCGCCGGCAGCCCTTCGATGATGAACATCCAGCGCCAGCTGTAATGCTGGATCAGGTAACCGGACACCACCGACATCCACAGCATCGTCACCGGGTTGCCGAGGATCAGGAAGGTATTGGCCCGCGAGCGTTCCGCACGGGTGAACCAGTGGCACAGGTAGACCAGCATCGCCGGCATGACCACGGCTTCGACCACCCCGAGCATGAAGCGGATCACGATCAGCCAGTAGGCGCTGGACACCACGCCGGTCAGGGTCGCCAGGCTGCCCCAGAGGATCAGGCTGACGAAGATCAGTTGCTTGACGCTGTGTCGTTGCGCGTAGATGGCGCCGGGTACCTGGAAGAAGAAGTAACCCAGGAAGAACAGGGCACCGAGCAGCGAGGACAGCCCCGGCGTGATGTTCAGGTCGGCGGCCATGCCCGAGGCGGCGGCGAAACCATAGTTGGCCCGGTCCAGGTAGGCCAGGCTGTAGGTGATGAAAACGATCGGCATGATGTACCACCAGCGACGGCTGGCGAGTTTCGCGGTCTGGCTCTGCATGGTCTGACTCCTGAGCATTTTGTAATTGTCGCAACAGGTAGAGGGTGCTGAATCAACGGTCTGGGGTGATGTGTGTTCAGGTCATCGGTGTTCGTCCGCCGTCAGCGCGGCGCGGGTCGGCAGGCCTTCCATGTCGCCGGGGCTCTGCACCGCCAGGCTGCCGATCCAGTTGCCGCGGGCGGCGGCCCGCATCAGGTCGCGGCCTTCGAGCAAGGCACTGATGACACCGACGGCGAAACCGTCACCGGCACCGACCGTGTCGACGACCTTGTTCACCGGGCGTCCGGCCACGTAGCCCTGCTGCTGGGCGCTGCAATAAAAGGCACCGTCCGCGCCCAGCTTGATCACCACCGCTTGCACGCCCAGGTCCAGGTAGAAGCGGGCGATGTCTTCGCAGCGTTCTTGCCCGGTCAGCAGCTGCCCTTCGGCCAGACCTGGCAGCACCCAGTCGGCAAGGGCAGCGAGGCTGTTGATCTGCTCGATCATTTTGGCCTGGCTGGGCCACAGTGACGGGCGCAGGTTGGGGTCGAACGAAACGCTGCGGCCTGCCGAACGCATCGCGGTCATCAAGCCTCGGGTCAAGGCGTTCATGCTCGGCGACAGTGCCGGGGGAATGCCGGTGGCATGCAGGTGGCGGGCATCGAGCAAGCGCGGGGGCACGTCGGCAATGCCCATGTGGCTGGCGGCCGATCCGCGGCGGAAGTATTCCACGCAGGGGTCGCGGCCATCGTCCTGCAACGACTTGAACTGGAAGCCGGTGGGGTGTTGCGGATCCACGGCGACATGGCTGCAATCCAGGCCTTCGCGCTGCAGGGCCGCAACGATGAAACGGCCCAGAGAGTCATCGCCCACGCGGCTGAGCCACGCGACGTTGAAACCCAGGCGCGACAAGCCGATGGCGACGTTATTGTCGGCCCCGGCGATGCGCTTGTGAAAGCGGGTGACATCGGCCAGGTCGCCGGTCTGCTCGGCGACGAACATGGCCATGGTTTCGCCGAAGCTCAGCACGTCGAACTCAGCCATGGGCCACCTCCTGGGCGGCCTGACCAAGCGCAGCCAGGGTTGCCACTTGTACCTGGCTGACGGCCAGCAGATCGGCGCCCTGCAACGGGTACTCGATGGCCCGTACCAGGCCCGGCGCCATGTGGCGCAGCAGGCGCGACCACTGGTGCAGGTCGGTCAGCTCGGGCGGTGTGGCGACCAGTTTGCCGGTCGCCGTGCGCTGTACTGCCTTGCAGTGGATGTACTCGACGAAACGGCCCAGTTGCAGCGCCGCACTCGACACCGATTGTTGCTGCCATTGCCAGTTGCCGATGTCGAAGGTCATGCCCACGGGCAGCCCCTGTTCGGCGATCGCGGTGAAGAACTTGACCAAGGGATCGATTCGTCCGCCCTGGGCGGTCTGGTCGTTTTCGATCAGCAGGCGCACGGGCTGGTCGCGCAGTTGCTGGTGCAGCAGATTCAGGTCGCTGATGGATGAATAGAAGCCCAGCGACACCTTGAGCCACACTGCATCGCAGGCAACGGCTCGGGCGAGCGCTTCTTGCAGCTGTGGATTGGGTGCGGCCTGGCCGGGCTGCCACAGCTCGAGCGGCGAGGAATAGACGCAGGTCAGTCCCTGGTCGACGATTGCGCTGCGCAGGACAGGTGCATCGAAGTGGTCGAACAACTCTTCGCGCAGTTCCAGGTGGCTGGCGCCGCTCTGGGCAACCAACGGCGCCAGGCTGGCCTGACCCTGCGCACGGACATAGTCCGCACCGAAGCTGGAAAGGCTGATGGAGACGGGATAGAGATGCATTGTTATTGTCCTCTGAAACCGGTTTCAATTTTAGGTATACGTAAGCGGTACGCAGCCGAATCGACTCAGCGCGGCGGTGTCGAACCTCGAATGATCAGCTCTGGGGTGAAATGAAACGTCTGGGCCGGGGCTTGCGAGCCGTCCAGTCGCTCCAGCAGGCACTCCAGGGCTTGCACGCCGATGGCGTGAGTGGGTTGGGCGAGGGCGGTGATGCCATCCCCGACCAGGGGGTACCAGTCGAGGTCGTCGAGGGCGATGAGCCCGACGTCTTCGCACCGGTGGGTGTCCAGCGCGCGCAGCGCCAGGGTACAAGCCAGGGCCGCGACACCGTTGGCGCAGAACAGCGCCTTGGGCCCGGAATGGGCGTCGTCAAGAAAGTCCCGCAGGCGCTCGCCGAGGTCGGGCTCGGTGAAGAACACCGGGCCATCGGCGCGCCGCTTGAACGCATCGATGCGCTCGACCCGGGAACTGGTGCCGTCCGCTGGCTCGCTGACCAGCGCAATGTGGCGATAGCCGCGCGCGTGGAGGTGGTCCAGGGCCATGTCGACGGCCAACTGGTTGTCCAGACCTACCAGATCGCTGGGTAGGTGCGCGACCTTGCGGTCGACCAGCACCATCGGCAGTTCCTGTTGCAGTTCGCGCAACTCCTCCTGATGGTGGCCCAGGGTGTTCACGATCAAGCCTTCGATGTTGTAGGCTCGCAGCGCCTGCAACTGCTGGTGCTCCTGTTCCGGATCGCGATCGGTGTTGCACACCACCAGGCTGTAGCCGTGGCGGCGGCAGGCGGTTTGCACACCGTGCATGACCGCTACCGAGTAGGGATTGCGGATATCGGCCATGAGCATGCCGATCAGACGCGTGCGACCACGCTTGAGGCCGCGGGCCATCTGGTTGGGACGGTAGCCCAGCTCATCGATGGCGTGAGCGATGCGTCCGGCGATGGCATCGGACAGCAGGCCACGGTCTTCGCCGATGAAGCGCGAGACGCTGGCTTTGGACACACCGGCGCGCTCGGCAACGTCGAGCATGGTCACGCGGGGGCGCGCAGTGAGGGAGAGACGTGTCACGGGCCTGGGTCCTTTTATGGATGTTATGGGCAGGCGATCGATGGTTTGAAACCGGTTTCAGGAAACACCAAATCGATGTGGCCGTCAACTGGGGAAGAGGGATATTTGCGCAGGTGATTGGGGTGTGCGGGCTGTGCGTTTCAAGTCTGGGACCGCAGCGCGCCCTTCGCGGGCAGAGCCCGCTCCCACAAAGGGAGTGCGGTACCCCTGTAGCAGCGGCGCGAGCCGCGTCGGCGGCGCATGCGGTTTGTCTGACCTACCGCGGCGAGCCCTCTGCCCGCGAATCAGGCGACGCGGTTCAGCTGGCTGCGACCACGGTGATTTCTACCAGAAGGTCCGGGTCTGCACTGTTGCCACAGAGAGCGAAAGCCGCGTCCGGATTTACATCACCTGATCGGACAACGGAACGGCGTGGGCCATGTCTTCGGCGCGGGCCTGGGCCTTGTGCAGGGTGACCGGGATCGATTTGGCGGCCGGTACCTTGCTCTTGCTCGCGTAATGCCACAAGGGAATCAACGCGTTGCATTCGGGGTAGTAGGCGCCCGCACAATTGATCGGGATGTCGTAGGCAATGATCTGCATCGGCCCCACTTCGCGCCGCACTCCAGGCTCGATGGCGGTGCGGATGGTGACCCAGTCACCGGGATGGAAGCCCAGCCGAACGATGTCATTGCGATTCAGGAAGATCACGCTGCGCGTGCCCTTGACGCCGCGGAAGCGGTCTTCGTAGCCATACACCGTGGTGTTGAATTGATCGTTGCTGCGCAGGGTCATCAGCTGCAATACATCGCGCTGATCACTGTTCTGCGAGATGTCGTCGTCTTCGTCCAGGGTCTTGGCCGTGACGAACTGAGCCTTGCCCGAAGGCGTGGTCCATTTGCGCTCGCAGGCACCCAAGGGGCGGTGGAAGCCACCGGGTTCCCACATCCGTTTTTCCATGTCATGGAAGATCTCCGGGTAAGTCTGGGCGATGGCCTCGCGTACGCGGGCATAGTCCTGACGCCACAGCTCCCACGGAATCTGCTCGCGACCACTGAGGGTCGCCTGGGCCAGGCCGGCGATGATCGCCAGCTCTGCGCGCAGGTGCTCGCTGGCCGGTTCCGCACGGCCTTCCCAGGCGCGGATGCAACCGGTGCTGTCCTCGGTGGTGTAGACCTGACGGCGACCGTCCTGCACGTCGCTTTCGATGCGACCCAGGCAGGGCAACAGCCAGCCATGCTGGCCCGGGAACAGGTGGGTGCGGTTGAGTTTGGTGGCAATCTGTACGTTCAGCGTCAGCTTGGCCCACGCGGGCTCGATGCGATCGGTGTCGGGGACGGCGCGCAGGAAGTTGCCGCCCAGGCCGATGAAGCCTTTCACCGTACCGGCTACGATGCCCTCGCAGGCGTCCACCGTGGCCATGCCTTTGTTCTTCGGCACCTGGATGCCGAACAGCGATTCGATCTTGTCCGCAGGGACCTTGGCCGGGTCCTCGGTGATGCCTACGGTCCGTTGCCCCTGCACATTGGAATGCCCGCGCACAGGGCAGATGCCAGCACCGGGCTTGCCGATGTTGCCGCGCAACAGCAGCAGGTTGACCAGCATCTGCACGTTCTGCACGCCATGCCGATGCTGGGTCAGGCCCATGCCGTAGATGATCATCACCCGCTCGCTGCGGGCATAAACGGTAGCGGCGGCTTCCAGTGCCGCGCGTTTGAGGCCGCTGCGTTCCTCCAGGGTGATCCACTCATGCTGGTCAACCTGAGCCAGGAACGCGTCCACGCCTTCGGTGTGTTCGGCGATGAAAGCGTGATCGATCACCGCTGGCCGGCCCTCGGCCTGTGCCGCCCGATCCATGGCCAGCAGCGCCTTGGCAATGCCCATCACCGCCGCCGTGTCGCCGCCGATGGCGACCTGGTGATATTGCGTGCTGATCACCGTGGAATCGGGGCCGAGCATTTCGACGGGCGATTGCGGATTGACGAAACGCTCCAGGCCACGCTCGCGCAGCGGGTTGAAACTGATGATCGGCACCTGACGCTTGCGCGCTTCCTGCAACGGGTGAAGCATGCGCGGGCTGTTACTGCCCACGTTCTGACCGAAGAAAAAGATACAGTCGGTGCGCTCGAAATCATTCAGGGACACCGTGCCGACCGGCACGCCGATGCTTTCCTGCAAGCCGACCGAGGTGCTTTCGTGGCACATGTTCGAGCTGTCGGGCAGGTTGTTGGTGCCGTAAGCGCGCGCCAGCAGCTGGTACATGAACGAGGTTTCCAGCGAGGCACGCCCCGAGGCGTAGAAGATCACACTGTCGGGTTCCAGCCCGCGCAGTTGCTCACCGATCCCGCGGTACGCCTCTTCCCAGGTGGTGGTCACGTAGCGGTCGCGGGTCGCGTCATAGCGCATCGGGTGGGTGAGGCGGCCGTGGCGTTCGAGTTCGTAGTCGCTCCAGGTCCGCAGCTCGGTCAGGCTGTGCTTGGCAAACAGTTCGGGACCGGTGCGCAATGCAGTCAGCTCCCAGGCGGTCGCCTTCGCGCCGTTCTCGCAGAATTCCAGGGCGTGGGGATTGCCCGGCTTGGCCCAGGCGCAACTGACACAGGCGAAGCCGTCGGGCTTATTCTGCTTGAGCAATGCCAAGGGACCCTTGCCCAGCGCCTGTTGACGCCAGAGGATGTTCATCACCGAAAACGCCGATCCCCAGCCTCCAGAGGACGAGCTATAGGGCTGGTAGCGGGCTTTGGGATGAATGATCTGCATGGTCGTGGTCCTTGGCTATGGAAGCCCCGTGACGAGGGGCCTGCATTTACGACGGTGCAGGATCGGCAAAGGTTCGAAGCGCTTTATTCCCCGGCGGTATGCGGGCCTTCCCGCGGCTAGCGCAAAAGACAGGGAACAGAGCGCATGGCTGGCGTCAGGGCGGCGATTGCGCTAAAACCGATGGCACCCTTTGGCAAAGGCGTCTATTTTGAATGCAAAATACAATAAGCAAGGGAGAAACAGCATGACCAGCTCCGCCAAACGCCCTGTAAAGGTCCCGTTCACCGGCCCGGCACTGCTTGCCACGCCGTTGCTCAACAAGGGCACTGCCTTCACCGCTCAGGAACGCGATGTCCTGCATCTGCAAGGCCTGCTGCCGCAACAGATCGAAACCATCGACCAGCAATGCGAGCGCGCCTATCACCAGTTCCAGGCCTGCTCCACCGATCTGGAACGCCATGTGTTGCTGCGCTCGATCCAGGATTCCAACGAAACCCTGTTCTACCGCCTGGTCGATGACCACATCGACGAGATGCTGCCGATCATCTACACCCCGACCGTCGGCAAAGCCTGCCAGGAATTTTCACGCATCTACCGCAGCCATCGCGGCTTGTTCATCAGCATCGACGACGTCGAACGCATGGACGAGATTCTCAACAACGTGACCAAGGACAACGTCAAGGTCATCGTCGTCAGCGACTGCGAGCGCATCCTCGGTCTGGGCGACCAGGGCGTGGGCGGGATGGGCATCCCCATCGGCAAGCTGTCCCTGTACACCGCATGCGGTGGAATCAGCCCGGCCTATACCTTGCCGGTGGTGCTGGACGTGGGCACCAACAACCCCGAGCGGCTGGCCGATCCGCTGTATTTCGGACGTCGCGAGGAACGGGTGCGCGGCGAGCGCTACGAAGCGTTCGTGCAGGCCTTCGTCGAGGGCGTGCAGCGCCGCTGGCCGGAGGCGATCCTGCAATTCGAGGATTTCGCCCTGAGCAATGCCATGCCCCTGCTGGAGCGTTTTCGCGATCAGCTGTGCTGCTTCAACGATGACATCCAAGGCACCGCCGCGGTCACCGTGGGCACCTTACTAGCCGCGTGCAAGGTCAAAGGCCAGAAACTCTCCGAGCAGACCGTGGCCTTCGTCGGCGCCGGCTCAGCTGGCTGTGGCATCGCCGAGCAGATCATCACCGCCATGCAGCTGGAAGGCTTGAGCGACAGCGAGGCCCGCAGCCGGGTCTATCTGCTCAACAGCAAGGGGCTGCTGACCGATCGCCAGCCCGACCTCTACGACTTCCAGCAGCGCCTGGCCCACGACAGCCAGAGCCTGACGTCCTGGTCGTTCGCCGGACAGTGGCCAACCCTGCTGGAAGTGGTGAGCAACGCCAAGCCGAGCGTGCTGATCGGCGTCTCCGGCAAGGCCGGGCTGTTCACCGAAGAAGTGGTGAAGACGCTCTACCAGCACTGCTCCAAGCCGATCGTCATGCCGTTGTCCAACCCGACCTCGCAGATCGAAGCCCACCCCAAGGACATCCTGCAGTGGACCGAGGGCAATGCACTGGTGGCCACTGGCAGTCCGTTCCTGCCGATCGAGGTGCTGGGTCGTACCTTTCCCATCGCCCAGTGCAACAACTCCTACATCTTCCCCGGTGTCGGGTTGGGTGCCATTGCCAGTCGGGCCACGCGCATCACCGACGGCATGCTCATGGCTTCGGCCCAGGCGCTGGCCGACAGCGCAGCGCCAGGGCAGATGCTGCCACCGCTGCGCGACGTGCAGTCGGTCAGCAAGCGCATCGCCCTGGCCGTAGGCCTGGCCGCACAGAAGGATGGGGTGGCGGCGCCGATGGATGAAGCTGCACTGCGCGAAGCGATCGAGGTGCATTTCTGGAAGCCGGAATACCGCGCCTACGAACGCCAGCCGTTGTAACCGCCAGACTCAGGCCAGGTTGTGGCTCTTCATCCAGCCCAACCCGGCCTCCGTCCCGCTCAGCGGCTTGTACTCGCAACCGACCCAGCCCTGGTAGCCGATCCGGTCCAGGTGCTGGAACAGGAATCGAAAGTTGATTTCCCCAGTGCCCGGTTCGTGCCGGCCGGGGTTGTCCGCCAGTTGCACGTGGCCGATGGCAGGCAGGTGCGCCTGCAGCGTGCACGCCAGATCACCCTCCATCACCTGCATGTGATAGATGTCGTATTGCAGAAACAGATTCTCGTGGCCCACCTGTTCCCGAATCGCCAGTGCTTGCTGGGTTCCATTCAGATAGAAACCTGGCATGTCGCGGGTGTTGATCATTTCCATGACCAAGCGGATACCGTGAGCCGCCAGTGCCTCGCTGGCATAGCGCAGATTGTCGACCAGGGTCTGCTGCACCTGCTGCGGATCGCTGCCTGACGGCGCGATACCGGCCAGGCAATTGATTCGGGTATTGCCCAGCACCTTGGCGTACTCGATGGCCGTGGCCACGCCGGCGCGAAATTCCTCGCGACGATCGGGCAAACAGGCAATGCCGCGCTCACCGTTGTCCCAGTCGCCAGGTGGCAGGTTGAACAGCACCTGGGTCAGACCATGGTGTTGCAACCGTGCTTTTATCTCGGTGCTGTCGAATGCGTAGGGGAACAGGAATTCCACCCCGCGAAAGCCCGCCCGTGCAGCGAGGGCGAAACGGTCGAGAAAGGCATGTTCGGTGAACAGCATGGAAAGGTTGGCACACAAGCGCGGCATGGCAGGCTCCTTCTGTCAGGGAGCGCGGTGACCGTCCTGGCGTGTCACCGCGCACATCCATGCCATCCTACGCCTACCTGGGCGTCAGCGGGTCATTTGGGCATCGCCACGGCGGTGGTGACGGGATTGGCCGGCAGGTCGTAGACGAACCGGTTCTGAGGGCGCATGCGGAACGACAGCACCACACCGATGGCCAACAGCACGATGCTGACCATGAACGGCAGCTGCCAATTGCCGAACTTGTCGATCAGCAGTCCGGCCGCCACCGGGCTGATGATCGCGGCCATGGCCGAGCCGGTGTTCATCATGCCGCTGGCGGTGCCGCAGTGGTCCGGCGCGATGTCCATGGGGATCGCCCACATCGGGCCGATGGTCATCTCGGAGAAGAAGAATGCAATGGCCAGGCAGGCCAGGGACACGTACATGTCGTGGGTGAACATCAGCGGCAGCAGCGCTACCAGGGTCAGGGACAGGCAGATGGCGACCATCAGGCTGCGGGCGCGGTTGAGGTTGCCGGTGCGCTTGTAGATGCGGTCGCTGACGATGCCGCCCAGGGTATCGCCCACCACGCCGCCGAAGAACACGGTGGAGGCGAAGATGGCAGTGTTCTTCAGGTCCAGGCCCATGTTCATGAAGTACATCGGCACCCAGCTCAGCAGCAGCCACAGGGTCCAGCCGTAGCAGAAGTAGACGACGGTGACCGGCGCCATGCGCCGGAACAGCCGTCCCCAGGGCAACTTGCGGGTGTTCTTCGGCTTGGGCGGAGGAAGGGCGGCGAGTTCCGCCTGGGTAATACGCGGGTGATCCTTGGGTTGCTCGGTGAACACCAGTGCCCACAGCACCACCCAGACAAAACTGATGCCTGCGCAGACGTAGAATGACTCGCGCCAGCCATACGCCGCCATCACGGCGACCATCGCTGCAGGTGCCAACGCATTGCCCAGGCGGGCAAAGGCGTGGGTGATGCCCTGGGCGAAACCACGGTTCTCCTTGCCGACCCAGCGTGACATCGCTGCAGTGGCGGCAGGGAAGGTCGCGCCTTCGCCCAACCCCAGCAGGACCCGCGCCACCAGCAGCGAGACGAAGCCGCCTGCCATGCCGGTGAGCACCGTCGCGCTCGCCCAGATCAGCCCGCACACCACCAGGGTGCGCTTGGCGCCGAAACGGTCGCTGACCCAGCCGCCGATGATCTGGAACACCAGATATGGATAGGCGAAGGCCGAGAAGACGATGCCGATTTCGGTCTTGCTGAGGTTGAATTCCTTGCCGAAACCGACCGCCGCGGTGCTGACGTTGACCCGGTCCAGGTAGGTGATGAAATACATGGCGCACAGCATGACGAGCACCACAGTAGTAGGGCGCAGATATAACCGCTTCATGTTCTATCTCCAGTTTCTTATTGTTTACGCCCGCAGGCGTTGAGTCGGGATAGTCAGTCGCATGAGCGCCAGCCAGGGACGGCGGCGCCGTTGATGTTATTCGCGGCGCAGCGGCACGTGTTGCCCGGCCAGGTAGTCCATCGCCGCCAGTACGCCGCTGGCCTCAAGCTTCACCCCGGCCATCTGCAGGCCCATCTCGCAACCGCTCAGGGTTGCCATCAGGGTCAGGTCGTTGCAGTCGCCCAGGTGGCCGATGCGGAACATGCGCCCCTTCAGTTTGCCCAGGCCGGTCCCCAGGGACATGTCGAAGCGCTCATAGATGGTTTTGCGCACCTGGTCTGCGTCGATGCCTTCAGGGGTCATGACCCCGGTCAGTACCGGGCTGTAGACGCTGGGGTCGGCGCACTGAGTGGGCAGGCCCCAAGCCTGCACGGCGGTGCGGCAGGCGTGGGCGAGGCGTTGGTGGCGGGCGAAGACATTGTCCAGGCCTTCACCGAGGATCATGTCCAGCGCTTCGGACAATCCATAGAGCAAATTGGTGTTGGGGGTGTAAGGCCAGTAACCGGTCTTGTTCATCTCGATGATTTCGTCCCAGGCCCAAAAGCTCCGGGGCAGTCCACCGCGCTGGCTGGCTTCGATGGCTTTGGACGATAGGGCGTTGAAACTGATGCCGGGCGGCAGCATGAGGCCTTTCTGCGAGCCGGAAATGGTCACGTCCACGCCCCATTCATCGTGACGATAGTCGGCCGAAGCCAGACCGGAGATGGTGTCCACGAGCAGCAGCGCCGGATGGCCGGCGGCATCGATGGCCTGGCGCACGGAGGGAATATCTGAAGTCACGCCGGTGCTGGTTTCATTGTGGACCACGCACACCGCCTTGATCTGGTGATCGCTGTCCTGTTCCAGGCGGGCCTGGATCATGTCGGCACGTACGCCACCGCGCCAGCCTTCGATACCTGGCAGGCCGATGAATTCTGGCTTGAGCCCCAGACTGACGGCCATCTTCTGCCAGAGGCTCGCGAAATGACCGGTCTCGAACATCAATACCTGATCACCCGTGCTCAGGGTATTGCACAGCGCGGCCTCCCAGGCGCCCGTGCCCGAGGCCGGGTAGATGATCACCGGGTGGCGGGTCTTGAAGATCTGCTGAATGCCCGCGAGCACCTTGAGCCCGAGCTGGCCGAACTCGGGGCCGCGGTGATCGATGGTGGGGTAGCTCATGGCGCGAAGGATACGGTCGGGCACCGGGCTGGGCCCGGGGATCTGCAGGAAATGACGGCCGGCAGGATGGAAATCGAGCTTGAGCATGAGGTAATCCTTTTGTTGTTGTATTTTGAATGCAAAATTACATTAGCAGTTGGTCACCCTGTGTCAAACGGCTCGTTTGCGCTAATATCGAGTCGAATTCGTGCTTTTTAGAATAAGAAGAGCGCTGGTTGACCTGTCGATACAAGGAGTTTGCATGCAGTCTTCGTCAATGGCTTCAGCGCCCGCGCCTGCGTTGCAGTTGCCACGGGTAGAACGTCAACGCCTGCACGACACCGTGGTAGAGCACTTGCGTGGCTTTATCACCGAAGGCGTGCTGCCGCCCGGGACCAAGCTGAACGAGCGTGAGCTGTGTGAAACCCTGGGCATTTCCCGCACGCCGCTGCGCGAGGCGCTGAAAGTACTGGCCGGGGAGGGTTTGATCGAAATCAATCCAAACCGAGGGGCGAGTGTGGCGCGCATGAGCGAGCTGGAGATTCGCGAAGCGTTCGAGTTGATGAGCGGCCTGGAGGCGTTTGCCGGCGAGCTGGCGTGCGAGCGCATGACCGACGCGGAGCTCGACGAGATCAAGGCGCTGCACAACGCCATGGTGGTGAGCAAGAGCCAGCAGGATCTGGTCGGGTACTACCAGCGCAATCGCGCGATCCACGACCTGATCAGCCTGGCTTCGCGCAATTCCGCACTGCGTCAGATGTACCTCACGGTGAACCGCCGCCTGCAGGCGTTGCGATTCCTGTCCAATCAGCAGGCGCCCAAGTGGGACCGCGCCCTGCACGACCACGAACAGATGATCGAGGCCCTGCAGGCCCGCGATGGCAAGCGCCTGAGCGCCATCCTGCGCCAGCACCTGCTGGAGAAGCGGGACGCGATCATGTTGCTGGTACAGAACAGCGACTGCTCTTGATCCAGAACCGCCGCAGTGTCACCGGACGCGGCTCGCGCCGCTGCTACAGGAGCCGCGATCCACGCGCAGATGCGGCGTCTTGGCCCGGTGGTTCACGCCTGGTATCCGCGATGCGCTCCTGGGTTCGGCGGCCTCGCCCGGGGGCCCACGCCCGATATCCGCGATACGCTCCTGGGTTCGGCTTCCTCGCCCGGTGATTCACACCCGATATCCGCCATCCCGCGCTCCTGTAGCAGCGGCGCGAGCCGCGTCGGCGGTCCACGCGGTCTCGGATGGCGGATACACCGGTCAACGCAGGGTCAGGGGAATGTTCAGCGCCTGGATGCGCTGAGCGGTATCGGCGCTGACTTCCCCGGCCACGAATGTCGACTCGCGGGTCGTGCCATTGCTGGATGGCACGGCTACATCCAACGCTGCCAAGGGCAGGCCTGCCAGGCTCTGCCAGCTCGACGGCCGCGGCGCCACGTAGCCATGGTAGTTGCTGCGAATCGCATCGGCGTCCTCCACTGGCGTGTCCTTGAACAGCGCCAGACCGCTCGGCAGCGTCAATTGACCTGCCGCATTCACCGAAGCGGCATGGGTGGCCAAGCGCTTCGCCGTGATATCGATACTGCCTCCGGCCTTCATCGCGAAGCCATTATTGACTCGGTCGGTCACCCGCGCATCGGTTCCGCCGGCAACTGGCGCGAAATAGTACCCAGGCAGGTCGTTGTCCAACCATATGGTTTCATTGCGCGGGCCGGTCGGCGCCAGGCTACCGGTCAACTGAATGTCGGCGGCCGCCAACTTGATATCCCCTCCGGCATCCAAGTACGAACCGGCCACGTCGAGCATGCCACCGGCAGAAACGTGCAGGGAACCCGCGCCACCGAGCGTGCTGCGTGCCTGAGACTCCCGGAAGCCCTTGCGGCTCCAGGCACCCGTTTGCGGCAGTTCACCCGGTACCGGCCCCCACTGCGGCCCGCTCAGGTTGAAACTCTGCTTTTCGTCGGCGCTGCTGATCCACACATTGTCCTCGGCATCGACGATGACAGCCTTGTCGCCCAGCAGATGTGAACCGCTGACCGATACGCTACCCTCGCGGAAGGTCGAGCGGCGTGCCCGTATTGCCAGCGTGTCCGTAGCCTGAACGAAACTGGCGACGTTGCTTTGCGCGCTACGATCAAAACTGCGCTGAAACTGCTGTGCTGCCGGTCTTGCCCCTTCGATGCGAGCGTCTTCGCTGCCACCTTCGATGGCCACGGTGCCGTCGAATTGCAAACGAACGTCTTTCGCCGAAAGCTGACTGCCGACGATGCGAATTTCCGTGCCATGCAGCGACAGGCTGGCGTTGGGGGCCTGCAGCTGCGATGGTCGCTGATACCGGCGCTCCTGCAGCGCCTCGTGGGCGAGCGTGTCCGTCAGGCTGACCCGGCGGGCGCCGGTTCCCTGGGTGAGCGTACGTTTGAAATCCAGACTGCCGATGTGGGTAGCCCCCGCGCCGCCTATATCGATCGAGTGGGTCGCATTGATCGTGGCGCCCAGCAATGTGGCCGTAGGCAGGCTGACCGTACCACCTTCAATGTGCGTAGCCTGAGCGGTTTCAGTGTAGGTGGAGGCGCTGTCATCGGAGCCATCGAGGGAAGGCACCCGCACCGTGCGCCACGACTGGTCCATCTTGGCCCCGAGCTGCACGCCGCCCCGGACGGTGTAGAGTCCGATATCTTCCGGCCCGTCGATGCGGGTAGCTGCCATCTCGATACCGCTGCGGCCGTCCAGGCGTACGTTGCGCGTTGCGGTCAACCGGTTACCGATATGGGTCAAGCTGCGTTCGGTGATCTGTGCGTCCGATTCACCCGCTGCGAGGGTGAACCAATGTTCATCGGCGCTGGCCTGGCGCTGCGTTTCGGTCTGGTTGCTTAATGCATCCAGCTTCAGCAGCCCGCGGGACCGTGCGTCAATGTTCTGTGCATCGATCGCCACGGACGTGAGTGACATGTCACCACCAGATGAGAGCACGAGGTCCTGTTCGCCGGCGTCGATCGCCGCCTGCCCATACTGTCCTTGGTTGACCACACTGGAACCGATGGACAATGCCCCGGCCGAACTGATCTCGATACCTTTGTCACCGCGCAGTCGCGTGATGCCCATGTTCAAGCCGACACCCTGGTCGGTGCTGACGATCTTGATGCGCCTGGCATGCATGGCGCCCAGCAGGCTGGCATCCACCGCCGCGGATGACCGAGCAACGGCTTCGGTGGACAGAGAACGTGCGTCGACCAAGTGATTACCCAGCAGCAAGGTCAAGTCGCCGCCCGCAGTAATGGCCCCGGTTTTCTGCACGGTAGGAGCGATCAGACGCACCGATCCGGTCCCGACATCCAGGCCGTTCTGGCCAACCACCAGGCGGTGTTCGGCGGGGGACTGCGAACGTGTATCGTGCTGGCTGATCACGCCATCGCTGAACGCGGGCGTCCCGACCACATAGGTTGCCGTGTGGGCCGAGTCCAGCGTCATGCGTGCGCCGTTGAGCTCGATGCCGTTGGGGTTGCTCAAGACGTAGTCCGCCGCCTGACCGAAGATGACCTGCGAGCCGGCAATGGTGGAGCCGCGAGTGCCCACCACCTCATTGAGGATGGTGCTGGCGGCGACGTCAGCGAATTGCCGATTGGCGCCAATATCCAGGGCGACACCGCCTAGCTGTACTTGCCCAGCCGCCAGGCTGTTGTTCAGCACCAGACCGGCTGTACCAACGTTGTAGTCCTGCCAGCGATTGTGGGAAAGACCTTGCGTATTGGGCGCGACGATATCGACGACCGGTACGCCGGCCTGGTTGCCGAGAATGGCCATGCCCATTGGGCCATCAGCTGCAATCAGCTCGCTGGCCGAGGCTGAGCCGAGGGTAGTCAGCAGGACCGCCGAGACGGCGAGTCCGAGTCCGTGTCTAGTGAAGGATTGGGTAGAAAAAGCTGCTTGTTGCACGATGATGCTCCTCTCTGGGGGCTATGAGTTGGCAGGGCGGATGGACGAATCCGCCGCAGGCCACTCTAGAGAGGTGTGAGGCATGGCAATGAGTGTAGGAACGATCCTTGTAGTGTAGGACGTATCTGTCAGGCGCGATGTCAGAGGGCTGTCTTACCTGTCTTCAAGGCAACAATAGCGGTCAAGACGGTATGGTGTCCTCAGTCAACTGAGGCTGAACTCGACCCGCTCGGGTATGCGCTTCATCAATACCCGACCAGCGCGAATCGATACCCGCGCCTTGGCCTGCTGGCGTACCGCTTCGTAGTCATTCTCCGCACCCAGAATCACCAGATTCGCCGGACGTCCGACGGCTATGCCGTAGCGCTCGCCCAGGTTCAGCGCGCGGGCGCTGTTGTCGGTGACCAGGTCGAGCGAACGTTGCAGGTCCTCGAAACCCATCATGTGACAAATATGCAGACCAGCATCCAGCACCCGCAGGATGTTGCCGTTGCCCAGCGGGTACCAGGGATCCTTGATGGAGTCCTGACCGAAGCACACGTTCATGCCGGCCCGGTCCAGCTCGGCCACGCGGGTCACGCCGCGGCGCTTGGGAAACGTATCGAAGCGACCCTGCAAGTGAATGCTCTCGGTCGGGCACGACACGAAGCTGATGCCCGACTGCTTGAGCAGGCGGAACAGTTTCGAGCAATAGGCGTTGTCATAGGAGCCCATCGCGGTGGTGTGGCTGGCAGTGACGCGGCTACCCATGCCGCGCACCCGGGCCTGCTCGGCGAGCACTTCGAGAAACCGCGAATGCGGATCATCGGTCTCGTCGCAATGCACGTCCACCAGGCAGCCGGTGCGCTCGGCCAGATCCATGAGAAAACCGATGGAGCTAACGCCTTGCTCTCGGGTGTTTTCGAAGTGCGGAATGCCGCCGACCACATCGGCGCCCATGGCCACCGCGCGCTCCATCAGTTCGCGGCCGTCGGGGTAGGATTCGATGCCTTCCTGAGGAAAGGCCACGATCTGCAGATCGATCAGGTGGCGCGCTTCCTCGCGTACTTCGAGCATGGCCTTGAGCGCGCCCAGGGTAGGGTCGGTAACGTCGATGTGCGTGCGCACATGCTGGATGCCGTGCTCGGCGAGCATGCCGATGGTAGTCAAGGCACGCTGTTTGGTGTCTTCGTGGGTGATGCTGGCCTTGCGCTGGCCCCAGCGCTCTATGCCTTCGAACAGCGTGCCGCTCATGTTCCACTGCGGATCACCGGCGGTGAGGGTGGCGTCCAGATGAATGTGCGGCTCGACCAATGGAGCGATCAGCAGATTTCCCTGCGCATCGATGTCATCCTCTTGGGCTGTCACCGTGTCCCCTTGCGCCTGGATCGAGGCAATGACGGCGCCCTCGCAGGTGACAGTGTGCAATCCATCGGTCTTGCGCAACCGGGCGTTGATGAACTTCATGGGGACTCCTTCTTTCTGGGTGCCAAGGGGCCATGTTGCCATATTTGTCTGCGGCGCTTGGAAAACCTTCAGGCGGGCGGGGTGAACAACTCCCGGCGCGCGCCCTCTGTGATCGCCACGATGCCGGGATGTTTGACCTTGCGCTCCACCGAAATCACGTAGAACGACTCGGTGACCGCTTCGGTCTGCCCGATCAAGCGGACGCGATACTGCGTCATGATTTCATCGGCAATGACGCTGGGCGCAATGAAGATCCCGCTGCCGGATTGGCCAAAGGCCTGCATCAAGGCGCTGTCGTCGAATTCCCCGACCACTCGCGGCAGCAGGCCCTGGTCGCCGAACCAGCGCATCAGGCGGCTGCGCAACACGCTTTCCTGACCGGGAATGAGCAGCGGCGCCCCGTGCAGGCATTGCGGGAAATCCTCACCATGGCGAGCAGCCAACTGCTCGGTGGCGAAGAAACTGATGCCGCACTCACCCAGCTTCTGGCTGTAGCCCTTGATGTCCAGGTGGGATGGCATGGGGCTGTCGGAGATGACCATGTCCAGGCGCTGGATGGCCAGGTCGGCCAGCAAGCGTTCGAGCTTGTCTTCGCGGCAGGTGATGCGCAGGGGTTCGCTCAGTTCCATGGTCGGTGCGATCAGCCGGTAGACGATCGACTTGGGCACCACGTCGGCCACGCCCACACGGAAGGGGATCTGCTCTTCATCGGGCTGGGTGCGCAGTACCGCTTCCAGTTCGCCGGCCATCTGGAACATGCGTTCGGCATAGGGCAGGGCCTGACGACCGGCCTCGGTCAGCTCAAGATGTCTGCCAACACGCCGAAACAATTTCACGCAGAACGTTTCTTCGAGCAGGCTGATCTGACCGCTAATGGTTTGTGCGGTGAGATTGAGTTGCTCACTGGCGCGCACGATGCTTCCGGTGCGCGCGACAACCCAGAAATAGTGAAGCTGACGATAGTTGAGCACGGGCACCTACACCTCGTAAAAACCGAAGTGTAGCTGGTAAAAATACGAATTTTCCAGAACTGTCCATCTCTCTAGAATGCCTCGCTAGCAAAGAGCCAGTATTTGGGGCTCGCTACTGTGCGCGGCACCGGCCGAGCCTCTCCAGACATTCAGCAAACCGTGATAAGGGCAGGAACGATACATGGAATACCTACTGGAACTGGCTTCAAGCCCCACCGCCTGGGTGGCGTTGATAACCCTGGTGATCATGGAAGTCGTGCTCGGTATCGACAACCTGATCTTCATCTCCATCCTGACCAACAAGCTGCCCAAGGAAATACAGGCCAAGGCCCGTCGTATCGGTATCAGCATGGCGCTGATCCTGCGCCTGGGTCTGCTGAGCACCGTGGCCTATATCGTCCAGCTGACCGAACCGGTGTTTTCCGTGTTCGATCACTGGTTCTCGTGGAAAGATGTGATCCTGATCGCCGGTGGTCTGTTCCTGTTGTGGAAAGCGACCAAGGAAATCCACCACACCGTGGACCCTGTCGAGCAGGAAGAAGCCAAGATCGGCGACAAGGTCAGCCTGAGCTTCGCTTCGGCGATCGGTCAGATCCTGGTGCTGGACCTGGTGTTCTCCATCGACAGCATCATCACCGCTGTGGGCATGACCGAGCACTTGCCGATCATGATCATCGCCGTGGTCAGCGCCGTCGTGGTTATGTTGCTGGCTGCCGAACCTTTGGCCAAGTTCATCAATGACAACCCTACGGTCGTCATGCTGGCCCTGGGCTTCCTGATCATGATCGGCATGACGCTGATTGCAGAAGGCTTCGGTGCCCACGTACCCAAGGGCTACATCTACGCAGCCATGGCGTTCTCGGCCACCATCGAAGGCTTGAACATGCTGTCGCGCAGGGCCAAGCAGCGCAAGCTAGCGGCCAATCGCGAGGTGTAAGCGAGGTGGACAAAGCGAGGGGGCATGGATGCCCCCTTTTTTTTCGCCTGCTACTTTGTGCGGATTGATTCAGATGTGTTGCGGGGTGCTGGTGCGGCGCAGCGTTACAGCGGCTTTTGGCTTGACTTGTTGCCGGGCCTGGGGCTCGTGGTGCTGATGGCGACGCGCGATGCGCAGTACGCCCCAGAGCATGGCAGCCGCCACGGCCATCCAGCCGGCGATCAGGCTGAAGATTATCATTGCAAGGCTCATCACTACCTCCATTGCTTTCGCGTCTTCTCGGTCACGTAATAGATGACCCTGAGGGTTTGCGAGCGTTTCAACCTATTGACGAAAGGTCATTTGCGTGAATCGATCTTGCTCCCAAACAATGGATCAGCTGGCTGCTATACCGCGGGCCGCGGGAAACCTATGATGGCCGTTCGCGCGGCACGTTGTGCGCCGCCCCGTCCCGAGGAACACGATGTTGCGCAAATCGAACGTCCTGCTCAGGCTGCTGTTGGCCAGCAGCCTGATGGCAGGCATGGCTGGCTGTGCCACCAACAATGGACCGGCATTGCCGGGTCTGGCGGACCGGGTGGAGCTCAACGGCGTACCGTTCTATCGCGGTAACGCCAACCAGAGCGGTTCGATGGTGCTGGCCAGCATGCTCTCGCAACAAGGCATTACCATTACACCCGGGCTGCTCGACCCGGCATTGAAACTGCCCGGCGAAACGGATCGCCTGCAACAGAACATCACCCAGGTGGCCTGTGAATATGGGCTGTTGGTGTATCCGCTCGATCCACAGTTGAACGCATTGCTGGCTCAAGTGGCCGCAGGCAATCCCGTGTTGCTGCGCTACAGCGAAGGCTCGTTCCTGTGGTCCCAACCTCGCTACGCCTTGCTGGTGGGCTACGACCGGTTCAAGCGGCACGTGCTGCTGCGCTCGGGGATGAACCGGCGTCTGCCGATGGATTTCGACAGCTTTGCGTCCGCGTGGAAGAGTGCAGGATCTTGGGCCATCCTGATTCAGCAGCCCAACCAGTTGCCGGCACAGGTCGACCGCCAGCGCTGGCTCGACGCCGCCCGCGAAACCGCCGCAGCCGGCCAGGAACCCGCCGCCGCCCGCGCGCGCAAGGCCATTGGCCCGTAAACGCATACCACGTTGAAGGCCGCGGCAGTCATGCTGAAGGGCCGCATGCATCCCGACGCGGCTCGCGCCGCTGCTACAGGGGAATCCTGCGAATTCGGACGCTGCGTCGGCGGCACTCGCGGTGTGCCTGGATGAACGCGTCTAGCCCGGACGCGGCTTGCGCCGCTGCTACAGGGGAATCAGCTGCAATCCTGTAGCAGCTGCGCAAGCTGCGTCGGCGGCACTCGCGGTGCGCCTGGATGAACGTGTCCGGGTCAGAACCCCAGGCGGTCGCGCAGGCTGTAATACCAAGCGCCCAGCTGGGTCAAGGGTGCGCCCAGGGCGCGGCCGCCGGGGAAGGGGTAATGGGGCAGGTCGGCAAAAGCGTCGAAGCGCTCGGCCTGGCCGCTCAGGGCCTCGGCAAGCACCTTGCCCGCAAGATGGGTGTATGTCACACCATGCCCGCTGCAGCCTTGAGAGTAATAGATATTGTCGCCCAGGCGGCCCATCTGCGGCAGGCGCGACAAGGTCAGCAGAAAGTTGCCTGTCCAGGCGTAGTCGATCTTAACCTGCGCCAGCTGCGGGAACGCCTTGAGCATCTTCGGCCGAATGATCGCCTCGATGTTGGCCGGATCTCGCGCGCCATACACCACGCCACCACCGAAGATCAGACGCTTGTCGGCTGTCAGGCGATAGTAGTCGAGCAGGTAGTTGCAGTCCTCCACGCAGTAGTCCTGGGGCAGCAGACTGCGCGCCAGCTCCTCGCCCAAGGGCTCGGTTGCAATGACCTGGGTACCGCAAGGCATGGACTTGGCCGCCAGCTCCGGCACCAGGTCGCCCAGATAGGCGTTGCCGGCGACGATAACGAACTTGGCCCGCACCTTGCCTTGAGCGGTATGGACCACCGGGCTTGGGCCGCGCTCGATGCGTATGGCGGGCGATTGCTCATGAATGCGGCCGCCCAGCGACTCGACTGCCGCCGCTTCGCCCAAGGCCAGGTTCAGCGGATGGATATGACCGCCACTGACATCGAGCAGACCGCCTACGTACTGTTCGCAATCCACGACTTGGCGGATGCGCTTCTCGTCCAGCAGTTCCAGCTGGGTGTGGCCGTAGCGCTCCCACAAACGCTGCTGCGCCTCCAGGTGCTTGAGCTGCTTGGCGGTAAGCGCCGCGAACACACCGCCATTCTTCAGATCGCAGTTGATACCGTAGCGGGTCACCCGTTCACGGATGATCCGAGCACCCTCGAAGGCCATGTCGCCCAGCAACCGCGCCTGGTCCGCGCCGACGCTGCGCTCGATCACATCCAGATCCCGGCTGTAACTGTTGACGATCTGGCCGCCGTTGCGTCCCGAAGCGCCGAAACCGACCTTGGCCGCTTCCAGCACGCAAACGCTGAAACCCCGCTCGAGCAGGAACAGCGCACTGGACAATCCGGTGTAGCCCGCGCCGATGATGCACACATCCGCTTCGACTTCGCCTTGAAGGGCAGGGCGGGGCGGCGCCGCGTTGGCGGAAGCGGCATAGAAGGACGGTGGATACTGCATGCTGGACATCCGGCAACCTCGGCTCGGTGGAATTCGCCTGTGTCTGGATGCTAGCGCAGTTGCCAGCCGCTCACCAGCGCACTGGATCCGTCGGCGCTGAAAATAATTCCGCATTTCATAGGCTTAGCGTGAGAAAGGAGTTGACAGGCAGCGTCGATTCCGTAGAATGCCGCCTCACAGCAGGCACGTAGCTCAGTTGGTTAGAGCACCACCTTGACATGGTGGGGGTCGTTGGTTCGAGTCCAATCGCGCCTACCAAACAAAATCCGCTCTGCTGGGCGGTATGAAAGGGCGATCCGAAAGGGTCGCCCTTTTTTGTGCTCAACCATCGGAAAGTTGCCGGAGGCGTTCCACCAAGGCTTCGAGTTGAGCGCCGCGCATTTCAATCTCGGCGAGCAAGTCGCCAAGCTCCGCGTTTGTTTCTGGTCGAGCCAGGCAGCGCCGGACATCGGCCAGGGCGCCAGTGTACGCCTGCTGATGCTGGTGAAGGCGCATCAGGTGCAGCGCCAATAGTTCTTGCTGGAACATCGCGGCCACCTTCGTGCAGTGTTACGGCAGCCTACCAATGCACGGCACTGGATGTCGCGGATTCAATTCAACGGCCGCCATTGCACATCGCGCAGCCCTCGACGTTCGACGTGGCGGCGCAACTGCTCAGCATGTTCCCCCGCATTGGTGCCGCCATAGACCAGCCCGATTCCCGAGTGCAAGGCCGCGTAGTACCAGGCATCGGCGTCGCTCATGTGCGTGTCTCGCTGTTGAAAGCGCCGGGACTCACCGTTGAGTACATAGCGAATCTCGTAATCCGTGAACCGGCTTGTCATATAATGCTCCCGCTTTACCGGGCATCAGACATGCAGGCCATTGGCCAGTTCCGTCATGATGGCAAAAAACTACTATCGATCAGACCGGGTTATCGGGAAGGCGATGGAGACGATGGACAGGACGTCGAACGCAGGCGGTTCGAGCTGGGCAAGGATGCTTGAGAATGATGAACAAATGGATCGCATGCATGGCGCTGGTAGTGCTGTTGGCCACTGCCGGCTGGTTCGCCATGGTGATCGACCTGGAAGGGTTGACCTACAGCCGCCATGGCGAATTACCGGATCGTCGGTAAGCGTTCAGCTGGGCTCGGTGGAGGCATCGGCGCCATCGATGTCCGGATCGTCCGGAAGCACTTCGGGCTCGCCGTCATCGGCATCGTTGAGCGCGGCGCCATCGCTGGTCAGGTCATCTGCCAGCGGATCAGCCTCGGCCTGGCCGATCAGCGGGATTGGGTCGATATCGGTATTCATGGCATGCCTCGCACGTTGACGGTGGGTTCATGCATTCGAGGCGTGCGCGACGCGGCAGGTTCTGTTCGATCCGTGACCGTCGGTCATGTCAGGGTTCGACTTCGTTGAATTCGCAGTAATCCTCCCAGCTCAGGCCGAGTGCATCGGCCACTTCCTGATGCACCTCCAGACGCATGGCCTTGAGTTCTTCCGGACTTTCAGCAATCAGTTGCAGCGCCAGCTCCCAGGGTTCCAGCCCCTGCGCCTGAGCTTCGTCCTCGAACGCCCACTGCACCTGTTCTGCCTGCTCGCGGGCGTTCAGCACCTGAATCTCTTCGCGCAATTCGGGATGTGCATCGAGAAATATCGCCAATGCGGCTTGGTTGCGGTCTTCTTTGGCGATCATGTCTAGGCCCTGCTGATTGTTGGAAATAAAGAGACATGATGCCATGGCGCCGCCGGCCCGTCAGCGACGGTCAACGGGTGGGCGGGCGCGGGGAGGGCGGATGGTGATAAAATCTGCGCCTCGAATTCTGGAGGTAGACGCGTGCGCAAGTTGATGATGGTGATGGCAGTGCTGACGTTGGCCGGGTGCGGCACGGCGTTCGAAAAAGCCCACGAGGCGGTCTCGCAGTTGCTGGAGAACCCCAAGACGGCGCGTTTCACCAATGTGCGCACCACCGACCAGGGCAACTACTGTGGCCAGGTGAAGGGCAAGGACGCCCAAGGCGTCTACGGACCTTACCGCAGCTACGCGGCGATTCCCCATGGCGACCAGTTCGAGGTCGTCATCGACAATGACGGCAACGATCCGCGCGTGCGCGAGGTGTGCGGCAGTGCCGAGGAGCTGCTGCCGCCAGTGGATGTCGCCGAGCAGCAGGGGCAGCAATGGGAGGTGCGTATCGTTTCTGGCCGCAACATGGGCTCGGTGACCGACATGGCCGCCCGGCTGGTAGAAAATGGTTTCGTCGCCAGCTTCGTCCAGCATGACGGCGAGACCATCGTCTATCTGGGTCCATTCGACAGCAAAGCCGAAGCTGAAAAGGAGCGGGCACGTCTGATGGGGTCGCGCGGAATCGAGTCGGTGGTGATGCCGTTCAGCAAGGCGGACAAGCCCTGAAGCCAGTGTGCACTTCAGGGTCGCGGCGTCAGCCGCAGGCCTTGAGGTCCACCGGCCCGACGAACGCGTTGCCGTGGCCCATTACGCAGGCCACCTGCTGGTTGCGCTGGCGCTCCCAGACCTGCACCGGATAGGTCTTGTCCCACGCCTGGTACAGCTGGGTGTCCTGGCGTGAAAGACGCAGCCCGTACTGCTTGCTCATGTACAGATAGGTGCGCGCGATCATGCCGCGGATCGACGGTCGGGGCATGACCTTTTTCGCCTTGAAGTCGACCTGGGTCAGGCACGAACCGTATTGCCCGCGCTGTTCGGGCAGCCAGCCGAAGCTGAAATTGTTCCGGTCGCCGTTCACTTCGCCGATGCTCGGCACCAGGTTGTGCAAGTCGGCCTCGGCGGTCTGGTAGACCTTGTCATTGCGGGTGCAGTTCTTGCGCCCACCGTTCTGCCAGCATTGGCGCTGATGGCCGATCTGCCAGGCGGGCACGATGTGTTCCCATTCGATACGCGCGGCGCGGTTGGCATTCTTGCGCGGGACATAACCACAGGCGGCGAGGTCCACGCGGTTGCCGCTGTACTTGCAGCCGCAATAGAACTCCGTGGATTGTGGCGCGTACAGCTTCCAGGCGATCTTCTTGGCTTCGCTGAAGGTATGCGGAGCATCGGCGTGGGCGGTGAAACTGAACAGCATCAAACTGACGAACAGACTGCGAACCATCATTGAATCAATCTTCCTTCGGTACAACCCAGAAAATCTGCACGCCACCGTCGTCGCGGTGGGCAAGGGTGACGTTGTCGTTCTCGGCGATTTCTTCGAGCATTTGCGCCCAGTCATCTTCGCTCTCGTGTTCGAGCCGAAAGATGAGAGCGGCACGGGATTTCTGCGCGGTGGGCGAGTTGATGATCTTCTGGATGCGCACGCCTAGACGTTCATAGGCGCTCGGCGCGGCGGGGGTGGCAGTGGTCACGACGCGTTTCCTTGATGGGCTGTACGTGCGTACAGTATTTGACTGTAAGACGTTTCGCAATAGCCCTGGATAAATAGCGGGTTTCTGACAGCGGATTCGCGATTTTTCTTCCATGTTTACGAAAAAACTTGAATCCGATCAGAGACATCCGACAAGTCGCGTCGAATCGAAAGTCCCGACGGAGATATGGTTATGCGATAACGATATTTAAAATTCCGTTCTTATACCTCTACAGTTCGGCCATTCACTCGTACTCAATAGCCAGAGTCGGAGCACAACATGGCCGTCGCCCTTTCAGAAATCCCTCGTCAGTCCTTCGAGATCCGTCCGTTGGCCGGCCATGTCGGGGCCGAAATCATCGGCCTGGATTTGCGCCTGCCGCTCAACGACCAGGATTTCGCCAGCATCCACCGTGCCCACCTCGATCATCACGTCGTGGTCTTTCGCGACCAGCGCATCACGCCCCAGCAGCAGATCGACTTCAGCCGCCGTTTTGGTGTGCTGCAGATCCATGTGCTCAAGCAGTTTCTACTGGCCGGGCACCCTGAGATTCTCATCGTTTCCAACATCGTCGAGAACGGCCAGCCGGTCGGGCTGGGTGACGCGGGCAAGTATTGGCACTCGGACCTGTCGTACAAGGAGCTGCCGAGCCTGGGCTCCATGCTGCATGCGCAGGAGTTGCCCAGCGAGGGCGGCGACACCTTGTTCGCCGACATGCATCGAGCCTGGGACACTCTTCCGTCAGCGTTGCGCGAGGCGGTCGAAGGCAAGCAGGCCGTGCACTCGTACACCGCGCGCTACAGCGAGGGCAAGAATGCGGCCAACTGGCGGCCGACCTTGACGGCAGAGCAGCTGGCTCAGGTGGTGACCGTGACCCATCCGGTGGTCCGTACCCATCCGGAAAACGGCCGCAAGGCCCTGTTCGTCAGTGAAGGGTTCACCACCCACATCGTCGGTATTCCGCAAGACGAAAGCCGTGATCTGCTGCAGCAGCTCTATGCCCACAGCGTGCGCGAAGACAACGTCTATCGGCATCAATGGCAAGCCCACGACATGGTCTTCTGGGACAACCGCTCGTTGATTCACCTCGCGGCCGGCTGCCCGGACCACCTGCGGCGCAAGCTGTACCGCACCACCATCCAGGGCGATGCGCCGTTTTGATAGGGAGTCTTGCATGAACGCTGCACTGCCAGGCCACACGGCCAGCGCTGGGACCGATTCGGCAACCGGACAACGGGCAACTCCCGAAACCCTGTTGCAGGTAGAGAACGTCAGCCTCGAATACCGCACCTCCGAACGGGTGGTGCGTGCGACGCACCAGGTCAGCTTCGAAGTCGATCGGGCCGATCGCTTCGTCTTGCTAGGCCCGTCCGGGTGCGGCAAATCCACCTTGCTCAAGGCCGTGGCCGGTTTCATCAAGCCCAGTGAAGGTCAGATCCGCCTCGCGGGTGAGCGGATCGAAGAGCCGGGCCCCGACCGGATCGTGGTGTTTCAGGAGTTCGACCAGCTGCCGGCCTGGAAAACCGTGATCGAGAACGTGATGTTCCCGCTGCTGGCGTCGCGGACGCTCAGGCGTGCCGAGGCCAACGAGCGGGCCCGCTACTACCTGGAGAAGGTCGGCCTGAGTGCCTTTGCCGATGCCTACCCGCACACCCTTTCCGGCGGCATGAAAGCGCGGGTGGCGATCGCCCGGGCGTTGGCCATGCAGCCGAAGATCCTGCTCATGGACGAGCCGTTCGCTGCACTCGATGCGCTGACGCGACGCAAGATGCAGGAAGAGCTGCTGGAGCTGTGGCAGGAAGTGCGCTTCACCTTGCTGTTCGTCACCCATTCCATCGAGGAAGCCCTGGTGGTGGGCAATCGCATTCTGCTGCTCTCACCTCATCCGGGCCGGGTGCGGGCCGAGATCAACAGCCACCAGTTCGACTTGGGCAGCCTGGGTGGCGTGGACTTCCAGGCCAGTGCCCAGCGCATTCACCGGCTGCTGTTCGACGAAGGTGAGGAGCCGGTGATGGACCGCCCGGTGGATTTCCAGCATTTGCGCATCGCCTATTGATATCGCTGCACTGACCTCGCCGCATTCGGAGCACATCCATGAGCCTTTCCCCACCCGTGCGTCAGGAGTACGAAGTTGCTCTTGAGCCGTTCACTCAATCCGAACTCGTTCGGGATATCTCCCTGCCTCGGCGTATCTGGCAACAGGCGTGGGTGCGCAAGGGTGTGATCCTGCTCGCCCTGGCCGTGCTCTGGGAACTGGCGGCACGCTGGCAGAACAATGATCTGCTGCTGCCCAGTTTCCTGCAGACCGCCAACGCCTTCATCGATGGCATCGCCAGTGGCGAACTGCTGAGCAAGGTGTGGATTTCCCTGACCGTGCTGATAAAGGGCTACCTGATCGGTATCGTCCTGGCATTCGGTTTGACTACCCTGGCGGTCTCGACCCAGCTGGGGCGCGACCTGCTCAGCACGCTGACCGCCATGTTCAACCCGCTGCCGGCCATTGCCTTGTTGCCGCTGTCGTTGCTGTGGTTCGGCCTGGGCGAGAACAGCCTGATCTTCGTGCTGGTGCATTCGGTGTTGTGGGCCCTGGCCCTGAACACCTACGCCGGTTTCCTCGGCGTTTCTGAAACCCAGCGCATGGCCGGGCGCAACTATGGGCTGCGTGGCTTGCGCTTCGTCTGGTACATCTTGATACCGGCGGCGCTGCCGTCGATCCTGGCGGGCCTCAAGATCGGCTGGGCGTTCGCCTGGCGCACCTTGATCGCCGCCGAACTGGTGTTCGGTGCGTCGTCCGGCAAGGGCGGTCTGGGCTGGTACATCTTCCAGAACCGCAACGAGCTGTACACCGACAAGGTGTTCGCCGGCCTGGCCGCGGTGATCCTGATCGGCCTGCTGGTGGAAAACCTGCTGTTCAACACCTTCGAACGACTGACCATCAAGCGCTGGGGCATGCAGCGCTGATCCCTCAATCCCTGTCCAGAGCATTCAACATGGTATTTGCAAACAAGCTTTCCCTGGCCTGCGGCCTCGCCGCTGCGCTGCTGGCCGGTGGGGCCAGCGCCGAAGGCAAGATCAGCATCGCCCAGCAGTTCGGCATCGGCTACCTCATCCTCGATGTGGTGCGTGACCAGCACCTGATCGAGAAGCACGGCAAGCAGCAGGGCATCGACATCGAGGTGGACTGGAACAGCATTTCCGGCGCGACCGCGATGAACGAGGCGTTGCTCGCCGGTGCGTTGGACGTGGTTTCGGCCGGTGTGCCGCCGATGCTCACCGTGTGGGATCGGACCAAGGGCCGGCAGAACGTCAAGGCCATTGCGTCGCTGGGCTCCATGCCCAACTACCTGCTCAGCAACAATCCAGACGTGAAGACCTTGAAAGACTTCACCGACAAGGATCGCATCGCAGTGCCCGCCGCTGGCGTAGGCTTCCAGTCGCGGACCTTGCAGCTGGAAACGGCCAAGCTGTACGGCGACAAGGAATTCAAGAAATTCGACAACATTTCGGTGAGCATTCCCCATCCGGATGCCACCTCGGCACTGATCGCTGGCGGTTCGGAAATCAGCGCGCATTTCTCCAGCCCGCCGTTCCAGTACCAGGCTCTGGAAAACCCCAAGGTGCATAAGGTGCTCAGCAGCTACGACATTCTCGGTGGCCCGGCCACCTTCAACGTGTTGTACACCACGCAGAAATTCCACGACGAAAACCCCAAGACCTACAAGGCGTTCTATGACGCGCTGGTGGAAGCGGCGCAGATCGTCAAGGCGGACAAGGTAGCCGCCGCCAAGACCTACATCCGTGTCGAGAAATCCACCCTGAGCGAGGCCTTCGTCGAGAAGATCGTGAAGGACCCGGAGATCGACTTCACCGTGGTCCCGCAACGCACCTTCATCTACGCCGAACGCCTGCATGAGCTGGGCGTGCTGAAGAACAAGGCGCAGAGCTGGAAGGACTACTTCTTCGAAGAAGCGCACGGCGGCGACGGCAGCTGATCATTGCTTTGAAAGCATCGATGCCGACGCTCACATGCCCTGTGAGCGTCGGCGTCTTGCGTTTCAGACGGCGGCGGGTGCGGGCAGGCCCAGGGCAGGGTAGTACTGGGCGAAACGCACGTTGTCGTGCTGGTCGACGAGCTTCTTCAGCCGCTCGTTGAACGCCCGCCCGACACCGTACTGCCCGCCGGACACCGTGCGGAACTGCGCAGTGAGCACGATGCCGTTGAGGTCCATCTTGTCCACCCCGAACACCTGCAGCGGCCCCTGCAGGTTGTGCTTGAGCATCACGTCGTCGACGATCGATTGGCCCGCCTGCTTGATCAGGTCCAGGGCCGTATCGATGTCGCTGTCGTAGGTGAACTGCACCGAAAAGAACGCATAGGCGAACTGCCGGGACTGGTTGGTCACTGCCTTGATCTGGCCGAACGGCACCGAATGCACGAAGCCCTTGCCGTCGCGCAGGCGCAGGGTGCGGATGGTCAGGCTCTCCACGGTGCCCGCATGCCCGGAATCGAGCACCACCCAGTCGCCGATGGCGATGGTGTCTTCGATGAGAATGAACAACCCGGTGATGACGTCCTGCACCAACTGTTGCGAGCCGAAGCCGATGGCCAGGCCGACCACCCCGGCACCGGCCAGCAGCGGCGCGACGTTGATGCCCAGGTTGGCCATGGTGGTGATGGTGCAGATCACCAGCAGGATGATTTTGATCGCGTTGCGCAGCATCGGCAGGATGGTCAACACCCGCGTGCTCGGCTGACGCGTGGCGCGCTTGCCCACCGAGGGCTTCAGCGCCTCCTGGATGGCGGTGTCCAGGACCACCCACAGCAGCCAGGTGACCAGCAGGATCAAGCCGATGCTGCTCAGCGAATCACTGATGGCGCGGCCCATGCTGTTGCGCGCGGCGAACTCTAGCATCGACACGCCCCAGATGCGCCCCAGCAGCTCGATGAAGGCGATGGCCATGGCGATGCGTGCCACCGCGTGCCCCAGGCTGCGCAGCAGCTCTTTATAGGGACGCAGGCGCGGCGTGGCCGTAGCGGGGGGCTTGAACAGGTGCTGCATGACCGTGCTGAGAAACACCGTGGCGATCAGCAGGACCGTGGTCAGCAGCGCATTCTGCAAGGCTTTCTGGCTTTCCTCCCCCGCACCGATCAGATGCACCGCCGACACCAGGATCATCAGCAGGATAGGCAGGTACCACAGGGATGAGAACAGCCGCAGCGATTCCTGTACCGCGCGATGCTGGAGACGCTGCGGCAGTGGCCGGTTGCGGATCAGGTGGGCCACAGGCCGGCGCATGCGCACCACCAGTACAGCGAACGAGAGGGTGGCGAACAGGCCGGCGACCACCGCCAGGCTGGCAGTGAAATTGGTCCCCAGTTGCCGGGCGATCTGCGGGCTGGTCAGTGCATCGCTGAGGGCGGCAAGAAAGCCGATCATGAACAGCGGCCGTGGCGCATAGCGTCGCAAGGCGCCGACGGCAGCGCGCTTGTGTCCGCTGTCGAACAGGGTGATCACGCACATGATTACCGACGTTGAGAAAATGCCGCTGCTGGTAGCGTAGGCCAGCGACATGCCGATGGCGCGGGCGATGGACATGTCCAGGGAATGACTGGCGTACAGCGTCACCGGCAGTGCGACGATGGCCGCAAGGGTAAAGGGCAGGATATAGCCCAGCAGGTTGTGCAGCCGGGGGCGTTCCCGGACGAATCGGCGGCGTGCGCTGCGCGCGACGATGAAGCGCCCGAGGAAATGCACGGCCAGAAACGTGGCCATCCAGCACATCGACAGCAGGATGAAATCGGTCGCCAGGTCCAGCGCCGAGCGTGAATGCCGATTGATCAGCGTGTCGACCTCGCTGGCGGCGCGGTCGGTGCGCAAGCGCCAGGTGTCGAGCACGTGCTCGTCCAGGTCGAGCTTTTTCTGCACATCGTCGATGCCGTTGCTCAGGGCGCCCAGCAGACCTCCCTGCACCAGCGGCGCGGGGTCTTCGGTGGGTGCATCGGCTGCGGGTGCTTCGGCGGCCTGCAGGCTGAAACTCAGCAGCACAGACAGCAGGAAGAGGGTGAATCTGGCGGGGGAACTGAACACAATGCGGGTCGCTCTATTGGTCGGTACACCAGTCACTGATTGAATTTTGCCAGGCAAGTTCGCCGATTGGCGGCATTTGTCGGGATTGTTCATCTTGCGTTTGGGGCATCCGCCCTTTGTTCAGGGCGGGTCTGCTACCGTTCATACGTTTCTTATCCAAGGCTTTGATCATGTCGTCGAGCAGCACCTACGCCACCGCCGCAGCCGGGCGGCGAGAGCAGTTTTCCACCCGTATCGCTTTCTTCATCGCCGGCTTCGCCATGGCCGCCTGGGCCCCGCTGGTGCCCTTGGCCAAGGCGCGGGCCGAACTCAGCGATGGCAGCCTGGGGTTGCTGTTGCTGGGTTTGGGCGCCGGTTCGATTCTGGCCATGCCGTTGTCCGGTTATCTGTGCGCACGCTGGGGTTGCCGACGTGTCATCGTCGGTGCCGGCGTGCTGATCTGCCTGATGTTGCCCCTGCTGGCCACGGCCGGGACCCTGCCGCTGCTGATCGGTGCGGTGTTGCTGTTCGGCGCAGGCATGGGGGCCATCGACTGCGCCATGAATATCCAGGCGGTGCTGGTCGAGAAGGCCAGTGGCCGACCGATGATGTCGGGCTTCCATGGCCTGTTCAGCGTTGGCGGCATACTCGGGGCGGGCGGCATGACCGCACTGCTCGCGCTGGGCCTGACGCCGCTGCTGGCAGTGGCCTGTGTGGTGGTAGTGACCCTGCTGGCGGTATTCAAGGCCGCACCCCACCTGCTGCCCTATGGCAACGAAAGCGACGGCCCGTTGTTCGCCATGCCGCGCGGTATCGTGCTTTTTCTCGGTGCGCTGTGCTTCATCGTCTTTCTCACCGAGGGCGCGATGCTCGACTGGAGTGCGGTGTTCCTGGTTTCCGAGCGGGACATGCAACCGGCCTATGCCGGACTTGGCTATGCGGCGTTCGCCACTGCCATGACCATCGGCCGTCTGACCGGCGACAGGATCGTCGCTCGCTTCGGTGGAGCGCGGGTCACCTTGTTCGGTGGGCTGTGCGCCGCTGCCGGACTGGCCCTGTCGCTTGCCATCCCGGCCTGGCCTGCCGCGTTGCTGGGTTATGCGCTGATCGGCGCCGGTTGCTCCAACATCGTCCCGGTGCTGTTCACCGCTGTCGGCCGGCAGACCACCATGCCGCAGAGCGCGGCCATCCCGGCCATGACCTCGCTGGGGTATGCGGGGATTCTGGTAGGGCCGGCGTTCATCGGCTTCGTCGCCCACGGCAGCAGCCTGTCGATCGCGCTGGGCGTGCTGATCGTGCTGCTGCTGTTCGTCGCTGCCAGCGGGCGCTACCTGCGAAACTGAAGCGACCGTGCAGGGTCTACGCTGAACGGGGTCCAGCCGACCCTTCATGGTCATTCGATACGGAGTTCAGCCATGCAATTGCACGGATCCTGTCACTGCGGTGCCGTCACCTTCAGCCTGCACAGCGCCCACCCTTATCCTTATCAGCGTTGCTACTGTTCGATCTGCCGCAAGACCCAGGGCGGTGGTGGCTACGCGATCAACCTGGGGGGCGAGGCCGCGAGCCTCAATGTGCAGGGCCGCAGCCACATCACCGTCTACCACGCCCGGATGCCCGACGAAGACGGCACTGGCACCCACGCCAGCACCGCCGAACGGCATTTCTGTCATCTGTGCGGCAGCGCCTTGTGGCTGTTCGATCCGGCCTGGCCGGAGCTGGTGCATCCTTTCGCCAGCGCCATCGACAGCGAGCTGCCCGTGCCACCGGAGCACACTCACCTGCTGTTGGACTCAAAGGCAGGGTGGGTTGAGGTGGAAGCCGGCAAGAATGACCGGCAATTCCAGCAGTATCCTGACGAATCTTTGGCTCAATGGCACGAGCGGCTCGGCTTGACTCAGGACTGAGCCCGCGGGCCGTTCGGAAACATGGTGAATCACCTCGGGGGTGTCGTCACGCCATGCCGCGGCGAACGCCGAGGACGATTCGGCCTCAAAGGCCTGAACCCACCGTGATCGAGGACACGCCCTTCATGAAGTTGTCCCTATTGGCGACCGTGCTTCTTGGCGCGATGCTGTCCCATTCGGCATTGGCCGACGTGGCCGCTGCACACGCGCCGCTACGCCAGCCCATCAGCCTGGCTGCAAACGACACCTCCAACCCCTATAACAGCCCGATCCGACGGATCAACCCCAACAGTCGGCAGGGCACCACCGCGCCCAATCCGCAGCTGCGCCAGCCGACACCGCGCACCGATAACCCGCGGCCGCCGACGCTGGAAAACCGTGGCATCGGCAACGGCGATAACCTGCGCCGGCCGGCCAACGGCACCCAGCAACCGCGCACTGCCCCTGGCACGCGGTGATTCCTCTTTTTTTCCGCTGAAGGATAAGCCCTATGTTGCAGAAAACCCTGTTCGCCTCAGCCTTCGCCGGCCTTGCCCTGTATGGAATGGCCGCTTCGGCCGCCACGGTGAAAACCTATCAGAGCGAACTGGGCCAGGTCACGGTCACCACCGTTGCCGAAGGCCTCAAATACCCGTGGGCTCTGGCGTTCTTGCCGGACAACAAAGGCATGCTGGTGACCGAAAAACCAGGTGATCTGCGCGTGGTCAGCGCCGAAGGCAAGATTTCGTCGCCCATCAGCGGCGTGCCGCAGGTCTGGGCGAAGAACCAGGGCGGGCTGCTCGACGTGGTGCTGTCGCCCGACTTCAAGGCTGACCGCATGGTCTACCTGTCGTATGCCGAGCAGGGTGAGGACGGCAAGGGCGGCACGGCGGTAGGTCGCGGCCGGTTGTCCGAGGACCTGACTCACCTGGAAAACTTCACCACGATCTTCCGTCAGGAGCCCAAGCTGTCGGTTGGCAACCATTTCGGTTCGCGGCTGGTGTTCGACCGCGACGGCTACCTGTTCATCGCTCTGGGCGAAAACAACCAGCGCTCGACTTCCCAGGATCTGGACAAGCTGCAGGGCAAGGTTGTGCGTATCTTCCCCGACGGCAAGGTGCCCAAGGACAACCCATTCGTGGGGCAGAAAAACGTGCGCCCGGAAATCTGGTCGTTCGGCCACCGCAACCAGCAGGGCGCAGCCTTGAACCCGTGGACAGGCACCCTGTGGACCCATGAGCACGGCGCCAAGGGTGGCGATGAGCTGAACATCATCGAGAAGGGGGCCAATTACGGCTGGCCGCTCTACACCCACGGCATCAACTATTCCGGCGAGCCGATTCCTGAAGCGAAAGGGAAAACCGGTCCGGGCATCACCGATCCCTACCATGTCTGGGAGAAGTCGCCGGCCATCAGCGGCATGGCGTTCTATGACAACGACAAGTTCAAGCGCTGGAACCACAACCTGTTCATCGGTGGGCTGGCGTCCGAAGACCTCATCCGTCTGCAGTTCGAAGACGACAAGGTGGTGCACGAAGAGCGTCTGCTGGGCGAGCGCGGCGAGCGTATCCGCGACGTGCGTCAGGGCCCCGACGGCTACCTGTACGTGCTGACCGATGACGACGACGGGGAATTGCTCAAGATCGGCCTGGAATGAATCGGCTCATTTGATCGACGCCGTGAAACCTCTGGGCCATCTTCGAGTCGATTGCTGGTCAACGACTTGCAGGGTCCTGGCGATTTCATGGTCTCAAGAGGTTCAGCATGATCGGCGTCATCATACCCGTGCACAACGAGCAGGCCAGCCTGGACCGATGCCTGCAATCGGTCATGCTGGCCGCCGAGCATGGCACCTTGTGCACCGAGCTGGTCCGTATCGTTGTGGTGCTGGATAACTGCAGCGATCGGTCGCGGGACATTGCCCAGCGCTACCCGGTGCGGTTGATCGATATCGGCGCTGGCAGCAAACTCACTGCCCGGGCAGCGGGCGCTGCTCATCTGGTCCAGGCTGGAGCGCGTTGGCTGGCCTGGACCGAGGCCGACGCTCGCGTTCCCGATGACTGGCTGGCGGCTCAGTTGGCATATCGGGTGGATGCGGTCTGTGGTCGCGTGGACCTCGAACCGGACATGCTGAAATCAGTGGCCGGCCAGCGTCGCCGACGGTCCATTGCCTTTGACGAACCGCGGCCCAGTGTTCATGGTGCGAACCTGGGCATCAGTGCCGCAGCCTACACTGAGGCCGGTGGGCTCAAGGCGGGGCAGGATGAGGTGCAGCTGGTTCGCCAGATAGAATCCAGTGGTCGGCGTATCGCCTGGAGTGGTTCGGTGCGTGTGAGGCGCGGTACACCGGTTGGCAGTGGTTATGGCGAGCCGGCGCGGCTTCCGGCATTGAGCAAAGTCAGTGGGTTCTGAAATGTTGAATGTGATCACGCTGGTGCATGGCCGCGAGCGGCAGCTGGACAATGTCATCCGCGGACTGGAGCGGGGCAGTCTGATGCCGGAGGCGTTCTGGGTGGTGTTCATGAACCAGCCTGCGCGCGATCTGCACAGTGAGTGTTTTCCGATTCACTGCCTGGTGGTCGACGATGCTTCCCATGGCTTGCCGTTGGCCAAAGCGCGCAATGCAGTGCGCCAGTGCGAAGGCGAGCAGTGGGTGTTTCTCGACGTGGACTGCATTCCTGGCGAAAGCCTGCTTTCCGATTACGCGGTTGCGTTACGCGAGATGCCTGAATCCTTGCATCTGGGTGAGGTGCGCTATCTGCCCAGCACCGCGCAGATGGAGGGCTGGACCCATGCCACGCTGGCCCGCGATGGGGCGGCCCACCCGTTGAGCCAATACCGGGGCGAACCAGGATCGCTGCTGCCCCATCATCTGTTCTGGTCGCTGAATTTTGCCTGTACGCGCGCGGTGTTCGAGCGCGTCGGTGGCTTCGACGAGGGTTATCTGGGCTACGGTGCTGAAGACACCGATTTCGCTTTCAGTGCGCGTCGGCAGGGTGTGGAGTTGAGAACGGCGGCGGCACAGGCTTTCCACCAATACCATCCCACCTGGCGTCCGCCACTCAACCATTTCTCCGCGATCGTGGCCAATGCGCAGCGCTTCCATCAACGCTGGCAGCAATGGCCCATGGAAGGCTGGCTTGGCGAGTTCGTCGAGCTGGGTCTGGTGAGCTGGTCTGCGCAATCGTTGCATATTCTGCGCCATCCGACCGATGCGGAAGTCGACGCCTGCCTGGATCGTGCGGGCTCGGGGTTCTGAAGCCTTCGTCCGATTCGGCAACGATTGCTGGCTTGCTCACGGTTCACCGGTTTCCTACCTTGATGGCTTTTTCGGAGGCCAGGGAATGTCGGCGTGCAGGAGAGCCTGTGGGTTGCGCAAGGGACGCGCGAGCGAAGTGGGTCAGGTGTATTCGATCACCTGTGTGACGGCAGACCGGGAATCGGTGTTCGCCTGTTGGCGAAGTGCTCGGTTGTTGGTAGCTCAGTTGCGGGCCATGCATGAGTCGGGGGATGTTGAATCCCTGGCGTGGGTAGTAATGCCTGATCATATGCATTGGTTGTTTCAACTGCGCAAGGGCGACCTGGCCACGGTCATCTGTCGCATGAAGGCGCGCAGCAGCCTGGCCATCAATCGCCGCAATGCGACTTGCGGCCGGCTTTGGCAGAAAGGCTACTACGACAGAGCGATGCGCCGCGAAGACGACCTGCGAGCGGCAGCCCGCTACATCATCATGAACCCCGTTCGCGCTGGCCTGGTCGAGAAGGTCGGTGATTATCCGCTGTGGGATGCGATCTGGCTGTGATCGGCAAACGCATCGACTGCAGACGCGTTGTGTCAGAGATATCGCAGGTACCGCCGACGCGGCTTGCGCCGCTGCTTGTATGTTGTGCCCGCACTCGGCAAGAATCATTATTCTTGCTCGTGTACTCACAAAAATGTGTTTCTGGGGGATGCCGATCGCTGCTTAAGGCAGGACTTGCTCCTGACCTCGTCT
>NZ_JASCPM010000038.1:0-45719 GCF_029960215.1 Pseudomonas sp. PS01301
GGGGTCCGCCATCTCTGTCGCGGGGGCGCACGCCGCGTCGGCGGTGCATGCGGTGTGCCTGAATGAACGCGATGAAGCCGGACGCGGCTTGCGCCGCTGCTACAGGGGGGTGAATGTGGCTACGAGGTGTTCCTTGGCGGGCTTGCGCAGGCGCTTGATCAGCCGTTCGTGGCGCAAGGCTTCGCTTTTGCTTGGCCATGCTTCCACGTACACCAACGCCACTGCCGGGCTGGACAGGAAAAACCGCGCGCCCTTCCCACTCTGGTGCTTGGCGAAACGGCGCTGCGGATCGTCACTGATGCCGCAGTAAAGCGAGCCATTCGCCGCGCGCACCAGGTAGACGTACCAAGGCTTGGGTGGCGCGATAGCGGTCATCGATTCAGCAGCGTCTGTGAGCAAGCAAAATCACTCCACCTTAGTCGCCACCGCACCTACATGCAGCGTACGCCCTGCACCCATGCCGGCGGCCGTGGCCGCGACGCCGATGACGGCGAACACCCAACCCACTGCGCCCCACCCACCCGTCATGTCGTGCACCAGGCCGACCGCAAAGGGCCCCATCGACGCGATGGTGTAGCCCACGCCCTGAGCCATGCTCGATAGATTGGCCGCCACATGGGCATCGCGCGAGCGCAGTACGATCAAGGTCAGTGCCAGCGCGAACACCCCGCCCTGGCCCAACCCCAGCACAATCGCCCAGCCCCACATCCCGCCCAGCGGTGCGTAAAGCAGGCCGAACAACCCAGCCAGGCTCAGCGCCATTACCGCGAGAATCGGCAGGCGCTGGTCACGGCCGCGGGTGGCCAGCCATGGCACGGTCAACGCGCTGGGCAACTGCACGATGATCGAGAATGACATGACCAGACCCGCTTCCGCAGCCGATAAACCGCGCCCGATCAGGATCGACGGCAACCAGCCGAAGACGATATATGCCAGCGAGGACTGCAGCCCCATGAACAGCGTGACCTGCCACGCCAACGGATCACGAAACAGCCCACTGACACGATAGCGAGCGCGCTGCACACCATGCTTCTGTCGCGTCTGCGGCCACCAGAACACCGCAGCCAGCAACGCCGGCACCATCCAGAACGCCAGGCCGATGCGCCAGCTGTCATCGAAATACTGGCTCAGCGGAACGCTGGAACCGGCCGCCAATGCCGCTCCCAGGCATAACGCCATGGTGTAGACGCCGGTCATCGTGCCGGCCTGTCGGGCGAAGTCGCGCTTGACGATGCCAGGCAGCAGCACACCGATGATCCCGATACTGCCACCGGCCACCAGGCTGCCGATGAACAAGCCCCAGATGCCCAACTGACTGCGCAAAGCGATACCGGCCGCCAGCACGAGCAACACGCCAAGGACCACGCGCTCGCTGTCGAAGCGGCGAGCCAGCAAAGGCGCCAGCGGCGCGAAAAGGCCCAGGCACAGAACCGGGAGCGTGGTCAGCAGACCGGCCGTCGAGCCGCTCAGGCCGAGGCTGGCAGAGACCTGCGCAAGCAACGGCGCCATGCTCGACAGAGCCGGACGCAGGTTGAGCGCCACCAGCACCAGACCAAGGATCAGCAACCAGGGTTTATGCAGCGGCGTGACGATATCGCGACTCGAAGGGGTACAGTTGGCAGTAGGCATAAAAGTCCAGAAACGAAAGTGCGGACCATTGCCAGGACGAGAATGCCTGGTGGTCTCTTGGATACGGCTTTGAACGAAGAAGCGTAGAGCCTATTGCCAGCAATGGCAAATGCCTGGCTAGCAGTGTGTCCTTCAGACCGCGGCGCGCCCTTCGCGGGCAGAGCCCGCTCCCACAACTGGGCCCCATAACAGGCGCGGATCCCCTGTGGGAGGGGGTATGTCAGCAAGGGCAAATGCCTGGCTGGCAGTGTGCCCTTCACCCCGCAGCGCGCCCTTCGCGGGCAGAGCCCGCTCCCACAACAGGGCTCCACAACAGGACCTCACAACAGGCGCGGACCACCTGTGGGAGCGGGCTCTGCCCGCGAAGCAGGCGCCGCGGTGCAGCAGACCTGAGACGAAAAAACCCGGGCACAGGCCCGGGCTTTTCGTTTGCTGCAAACAGTGATCAGTGCAGGATCTGACTCAAGAACATCCGCGTCCGGTCACTCTGCGGGTTGTCGAAGAAGTCGTTCGGCGCGGCCTGCTCGACGATCTCCCCCTTGTCCATGAAGATCACCCGGTTCGCCACGGTGCGGGCAAAGCCCATTTCGTGGGTCACGCAGAGCATGGTCATGCCGTCTTCGGCCAGGCCGATCATGGTGTCGAGCACTTCCTTGACCATTTCCGGGTCGAGCGCCGAAGTCGGTTCGTCGAACAGCATGATCTTGGGCTTCATGCACAGCGCCCGCGCAATGGCCACACGCTGCTGCTGACCACCGGACAACTGACCGGGAAACTTGTGCGCCTGCTCCGGAATGCGTACGCGCTCCAGGTAATGCATGGCGATTTCCTCGGCCTGGCGCTTGGGCATCTTGCGCACCCACATCGGCGCCAGCGTGCAATTCTGCAGAATGGTCAGGTGTGGAAACAGATTGAAGTGCTGAAACACCATGCCCACTTCGCGACGTACCGTTTCGATCTGCTTGAGATCATTGGTCAGCTCCACCCCGTCGACGATGATGGTGCCCTGCTGATGCTCTTCCAGACGATTCAGGCAACGAATGGTGGTCGACTTGCCCGAACCCGAAGGCCCGCACAACACGATACGCTCGCCTTGGGTCACGTTCAGGTTGATGTCCTTGAGCACGTGGAACTGGCCGTACCACTTGTTCACGCCTTGCATCTGGATAATGCCCGGAGCGCCGGCCGGTTTCTTGATCGCTTCACTCATGATTAAGCTCCTAACGCTTGTGGCCAGTGTCCAGCTTGCGCTCCAGGTGCATGGAGTAGCGGGACATACCGAAACAGAAGATCCAGAACACCAGGGCCGCGAACACGTAGCCCTCGGTCGCCATGCCCAGCCACGCCGGGTCGGCTGCCGCCTGCTTGACGCTGTTGAGCAGGTCGAACAGGCCGATGATGATCACCAGGCTGGTGTCCTTGAACAATGCAATGAAGGTGTTGACGATGCCCGGAATGACCATCTTCAGGGCCTGCGGCAGGATCACCAGACCCATGCTGCGCCAGTAGCCCAGCGCCATGGCCGAAGCCGCCTCGTACTGCCCCTTGGGAATGGCCTGCATACCACCGCGCACCACCTCGGCGACATAGGCCGACTGGAACAGGATCACGCCGATCAGCGCACGCAGCAGCTTGTCGAAGTTCATGCCCTCAGGCAGGAACAGCGGCAGCATCACCGAGGACATGAACAGCACGGTGATCAAGGGCACACCGCGCCAGAACTCGATGAAGGTGACGCAGACCACCTTCACCGCCGGCATTTTCGAGCGACGGCCCAGGGCCAGCAGAATCCCCAACGGCAAGGCACCGGCGATGCCGACAGTGGCGATCACCAGGGTCAGCATCAGACCGCCCCACTGGCTGGTGGCCACGTTAGGCATGCCGAACGCCCCGCCGTGCAGCAGGAAGTAGGCGATGATCGGGTACAGCACCAGGAAACCGATGCCGTAGACCGCCTTGCGCTTGAACCGCGAGATGAACAGCGGCGCCACACCCAGAACCGCCAGCCAGACGGTCAGGTCGACGCGCCAGCGCAGCTCGGGCGGGTAGTAGCCATACATGAACTGTCCGAAACGTTGCTGGATGAACACCCAGCAGGCGCCTTCCTTGGTGCAGTCGGCACGGGTGGTGCCGACCCAGTTCGCGTCGAAGATCGACCAGCTCAACAACGGCGGTACGATCAGCCAGATCAGGTACAGCGATAACAGCGTCAGCAAGGTGTTGAGCCAGCTGGAAAACAGGTTCTGGCGCATCCACGCGACCGGGCCGAACACTTTGCTCGGTGGTGGCTGGTCGGGTTTGAAAATATGGGTCGTCATGCGCTCATCCTCACCGTTCGATCAGCGCAATGCGCTTGTTGTACCAGTTCATCAGCAGGGAAATGCTGATACTGATCGCCAGGTACACGCTCATGGTGATGGCAATGACTTCGATCGCCTGCCCCGTCTGGTTGAGCACGGTACCGGCGAACAGCGAAACCATTTCCGGGTAACCGATACCGGCAGCCAGCGACGAGTTCTTCGCCAGGTTCAAGTATTGGCTGGTCAGTGGCGGAATGATCACGCGCAGGGCCTGCGGGATGATCACCTTGCGCAGGGTCGGGCCGTTGCGCAGCCCCAGGGAATGCGCCGCTTCGGTCTGGCCGTGGTTCACCGACTTGATGCCCGAACGCACGATCTCGGCGATGAACGCCGCGGTGTACACGGTCAGGGCCAGGGTCAGGGCCAGCAGTTCCGGGATCAATACCCAGCCACCGACGAAGTTGAAGCCCTTGAGCTCGGGTTTTTCCCAATGCACAGGAGCGCCGAAGATCAGCGAGCACAGGGCCGGCACGACGATCAGGATCGCCAGGCCCACCCAGAACTTGTGGAACGGCTCGCCGGTGGCTTCGAAGCGCTTGGTGGCCCATTTGGACATCAGCACGATGCCGACGATGGCCAGGATGACGCTGATCACGAACGGCCAGAAGCCCGGTGCAGCAAGGGCAGCCGGCATGTTCAGGCCGCGGCTGCTGACGTAGAAGCTGTCCATGAAGCCATGGGCGGCGCGCGGCCCAGGCAGCGTCAGAAACACCGCGAAGTACCAGAACAGGATCTGCAGCAGCGGCGGGATATTGCGGAACACCTCGATATAGATCGTCGCCAGCTTGTTGATCATGAAGTTGGGCGACAGCCGAGCCACACCGATCACGAAACCCAGCAGGGTTGCCAGGATGATGCCGATGATCGACACCAGCAGGGTGTTGAGCAGGCCGATCACGAACACGCGCGCGTAGCTGTCCGATTCGGTGTAGTCGATCAGGTGTTGGGCAATGCCGAAGCCGGCACTGCGTTCAAGAAAGTCGAAGCCGGAAGTGATGCCCCGGTGTTGCAGGTTGGTCTGTGTATTGTTGAACAGAAACCAGCCCATACCGACCACCGCCACAATGGTGATGATCTGGAAAAGCCACGCACGCACACGTGGATCAGTCAGGGACAGGCCCTGCTTGGGTGCGCCGATTTGATTTTGCATGGAAAGCCCCAGAGGAGAGGGAGAACAGCGCCTGACGGCAACGTGCCGTCAGGCGCAGGGCCGATCAGCGTACAGGTGGTGCGTACTGGATACCGCCAGCGTTCCACAGAGCGTTCTGGCCACGGTCGATCTTCAGCGGGGTGTTCGCGCCCAGGTTGCGCTCGAACATTTCACCGTAGTTGCCGACCTGCTTGACGATCTGTACCACCCAGTCTTTCGGCAGTTTCAGGTCCTTGCCGTATTCGCCATCGGCGCCCAGCAGACGAGCCACGTCGGGGTTCTTGGTCGACTTGGCTTCGGCTTCGACGTTCTTCGAGGTCACGCCCGCTTCTTCGGCGTTGAGCTGAGCGAACAGGGTCCACTTGACGATTGCCAGCCAGTCTTCGTCGCCACGGCGTACCACTGGGCCCAGAGGCTCCTTGGAAATGGTTTCCGGCAGCACGATGTAGTCGTTCGGTGCGGCCAGCTTGCTGCGCTGGGCGAACAGCTGCGACTTGTCGGAGGTCAGTACGTCGCAACGGCCGCCTTCCAGGGACTTGGCGCTTTCGTCGGAAGTGTCGAATGTGATTGGGGTGTACTTCAGGCCATTGCCGCGGAAGTAGTCGGACACGTTCAGTTCGGTGGTGGTACCGGCCTGGATGCAGATGGTTGCACCGTCCAGTTCCTTGGCGCTCTTCACGCCCAGCTTGTTGTTCACCAGGAAGCCGATGCCGTCGTAGTAGGTCACGCCGGCGAAGACCATGCCCATGCCCGCATCGCGGGAGCTGGTCCAGGTGGTGTTGCGCGACAGGATGTCGATTTCACCGGACTGCAACGCGGTGAAACGCTCCTTGGCGTTCAGCTGGCTGAACTTGACCTTGGTGGCGTCGCCGAACACGGCGGCAGCGACGGCACGGCAGACGTCGGCGTCGATACCAACGATCTTGCCCGAAGCATCAGGAACGGAGAAACCCGGCAGGCCGTCGGAGACGCCGCACTGTACGAAACCTTTCTTCTGGATGGCGTCCAGAGTGGCACCCGCCTGAGCGAAGCTGCTCACGCCCAGAACGGTCGCAGCGGTCAGTACAGCCAGGGTGGATTTCAACATCTTCATTCAAAACCTCCAGTTGCTCTTGTTGTGTCCGAGCTTGAATTGCGCTGCACCTAAATGAGGCGGTATCGACCCGTGTCGGCTAGTTGTTGGGTCAAGCATCAATCGCAATACAAGTGATGAACCCGAGTGGCCAGATGGCGCGACCGGGATATGCAACGCTTGCCCCCGCTCCCCGCAAGGTCCGACGCAGTGCCCTGCGGCGTCTTTCGCGATCATCGACGGATTTCCATAACCCGGGTGGACTGCTCTGCGTCAGTTCCGGAGGGCCGTATAGTGTTACCGCCGATGAGGATGCTGGTATTACGCCAGTTACATAGCAAGCGCCGTACCATAGTGGTTACCGAAAGCGTTTAAGTGCACGTCAATAGAAAAACTTGTAGCCTTGCGACATCTTCTTCAGAGATCGCACCATCGCGCCCCGTCGCACTGCACTCAAACAGAGCGGGCGCCCCACAACGGAGCAACCATGACTGATCCCTTGATCATCGAACCGAACCACACCGCCGACGCCTGTGTCATCTGGCTGCATGGTCTGGGCGCGGATAGATATGACTTCCTGCCGGTAGCAGAAGCCCTGCAGCAACGCCTGCACAGCACGCGCTTCGTACTGCCCCAGGCGCCGACCCGCGCGGTCACCATCAACGGCGGCTACGCCATGCCCAGTTGGTACAACATCATTGCCATGAGTCCGGCACGGGCGATTGACCAGGGTCAGCTGGAAGCGTCTGCGCAGATGCTTTGCGGCCTGATAGAGGAGCAGCAGGCGAGCGGGATCGCGCCGGAGCGAATCTTCATCGCCGGGTTTTCCCAAGGCGGCGCGGTGGTCCTGCACACGGCCTACATCACTTGGACAGGACCGTTGGGTGGGGTGCTGGCGCTGTCGACCTATGCGCCGACCTTCGACGAGAAGATCGAGCTGGCCGCGAGCCAGCAGCGCACCCCGGCACTCTGCCTGCATGGGCAGAACGACGAGGTGGTGATCAATGCCATGGGCCGCAGTGCCTACGAACACCTCAAAGGCTGGGGCGTGGACGCAGCGTGGCGGGAATACCCCATGGGTCACCAAGTGTTACCGCAAGAGATCGCCGATATCGGCGACTGGTTGGCGCAGCGGTTGCACTGACCCCAGGCAGGCCATTCACGGCCAATGACCGCTCCTACACATCCCTCGTAGGAGTGGTCATTGGCCGCGAACCAGGCGCCCTGGTGTATCTGCCATACATCGGTACACCCTTCACCCGCCTTTCCCACATCCAGCACTCTTCTACCGTCGTGCGCGATTCTTGCATTACACTGCCTGACGCACATTCCTTAACCAATCGATGAGAAGCCCGTGCTCAAAGCACTCAAGAAGATGTTTGGCAAGAGCGACGCACAGCCGCTTGCTGCCGACACTGGCGCCACCCGCGCGCTACCCGTCGACACTGAAGAATCGACCCCGCCGACCACTGCGGCGGTTGCACCGGCCGCCAGCCCTGAACCGGCAGCAGCCGCTGCACCCATCATCGTCGAAACGCCCCGCCGCCCTCGCCCACCCAAGCCTGTGGCACCGGCCTGGAACCGCGCCGACTTTCAGGTCGCCCCGCAGGAAGGCAAGACCCGCTTCCACGACTTCGCGCTCACCGACGAGCTGATGCACGCCATCCACGACCTCGGTTTCCCCTATTGCACGCCGATCCAGGCGCAGGTGCTGGGTTACACCCTCAAGGGCCGCGACGCCATCGGCCGTGCCCAGACCGGCACCGGCAAGACCGCCGCCTTCCTCGTGTCGATCATCTCCCAGTTGCAGCAGACGCCTGCGCCCAAGGAGCGCTTCATGGGGGAGCCGCGCGCGCTGATCATCGCGCCCACCCGCGAGCTGGTGGTGCAGATCGCCAAGGATGCCGCAGGCCTGACCAAGTACACCGGCCTGAACGTAATGACCTTCGTCGGCGGCATGGACTTCGACAAGCAGCTCAAGCAGCTCGAAGCCCGTCACTGCGACATCCTGGTCGCCACCCCCGGTCGCCTGCTGGACTTCAACCAGCGCGGCGAAGTACACCTGGACATGGTCGAAGTGATGGTGCTCGATGAAGCCGACCGCATGCTCGACATGGGCTTCATCCCCCAGGTGCGTCAGATCATTCGCCAGACCCCGCCCAAGCAGGAGCGCCAGACCCTGCTGTTCTCGGCCACCTTCACCGAAGACGTGATGAACCTGGCCCAGCAGTGGACCACCGACCCGGCCATCGTCGAGATCGAACCTGAGAACGTCGCCAGCGAAACCGTCGAGCAACACGTATACGCCGTCGCCGGCAGCGACAAGTACACGCTGCTGTACAACCTGGTCACCGGTAACGATTGGGAGCGCGTCATCGTGTTTGCCAACCGCAAGGACGAAGTGCGCCGGATCGAAGAGCGCCTGGTGCGCGACGGTGTGAATGCCGCGCAGCTGTCCGGCGATGTGCCGCAACACAAGCGCATCAAGACGCTGGAGGGGTTTCGCGAAGGCAAGATCCGCGTGCTGGTGGCCACCGATGTGGCAGGCCGTGGCATCCATATCGATGGCATCAGCCATGTGATCAATTTCACCCTGCCCGAAGTGCCGGATGACTACGTTCACCGCATCGGTCGTACGGGGCGGGCCGGCACCAGTGGCGTGTCGATCAGCTTCGCAGGCGAAGACGACTCCTACCAACTGCCTTCGATCGAAGCGCTGCTGGGCCGCAAGATCAACTTCGAAATGCCATCAGCCGAGCTGCTCAAACCGGTAGTGCGCAAGCACAGCTAATCCCTGTAGGAGCGGTCCGTGGCCGCGAAGGCCTCACCGCGCCGTCCTTTTGTGGGAGCGGGCTCTGCCCGCGAAGGCCTCATCGCGGTACACCTGCTCCACAGCACCGATCTCTTGTGGGAGCGGGCTTTGCCCGCGAAAAGGCCGCCACCGACCTTCAGATCACTCCCAGCGCTGGGCCGCCTGCTCGTCGCTTTCTCGCCCCTGCACCCAGCGCGGGCCATCCTCGGTGTTCTCCTTTTTCCAGAACGGCGCGCGGGTCTTGAGATAGTCCATGACGAAATCACAGGCCTGAAACGCCGCCTGACGATGGGCGCTGGCCACACCGACGAACACGATCGGCTCACCCGGTTCCAGCGCACCGACACGGTGCAGGATCTCCAGTTTCAGCAGCGGCCAGCGCTGCGCCGCCTCGACAACGATCTTCTCCAGAGCCTTTTCCGTCATCCCAGGGTAGTGCTCCAGCAACATCCCGCGCACTTCGAGCCCGTCATTGAAATCGCGCACGTAGCCAACGAAACCCACCACGGCGCCCACCCCGGTATTGGTCTGATGCAAAGCGTTGAGCTCGGCACCGGGGTCGAAAGGTTCGTGCTGCACGCGAACGCCCATGCTCAGCCTCCGGTAACGGTTGGAAAGAATGCCACTTCATCGCCGTCGAGCAGCGGCTCGTTCAACCCACACATCTCCTGGTTGCGGGCGCACATCAGGCCCTTTTCACCGAGCACTTCGCGATCGCCGCGCAGGATGAGGAATTCACGCAGCGTCTCGACATTGGCGAACTCACCCTCTACCACTTCCTCACCCACCCCCAGCAATTCGCGATAGCGGGCGAAATACAGCACCTTGCAGTTCATGATGCATCCGCCTGGAAATGGCCACTCTTGCCGCCCAGCTTCTCCAGCAGGCGCACCGTTTCAATGACCATGCCGCGATCCACCGCCTTGCACATGTCGTAAACCGTCAGCGCAGCCACGCTGGCCGCCGTCAGGGCTTCCATTTCCACGCCGGTCTGGCCGGTCAGCTTGCAGCGGGCGTGGATCAAGACGCTGTCCTCGCCATCGGCTGCCAGCTCGACCTTGACGCCGGTCAGCATCAGCGGGTGACACAGAGGAATCAGATCGCTGGTCTTTTTCGCCGCCTGGATGCCAGCAATGCGCGCTACCGCGAAGACATCGCCTTTGGGGTGCTCACCGTCGACGATCATGCGCAGGGTCTGCGGCAGCATGCGAATGCGCGCCTGGGCCACGGCCTCGCGAAAGGTCACCGCCTTGTCGGTCACGTCGACCATATGGGCGCGGCCTTGAGAATCGAGATGAGTCAGCACGGAAAGACAGCTCCTGGATATGAACCTGAGTATGAAGGGCTCGAGTGTAAACCCGATGCCTGTTTCCTGCACAAGGCCAGGCGCTCCTCCTCGGAAAATTCGCAGATTCTTTGGGATTTGGATGACTTTGCGCAGCCATCGAGCCTTCGATAATCGTCCCGCCTGCCGTGATCCACGCGCCCCCCAGTGTGGACCGCCGCAGGCGCCCCATCACCCAAAGGAGAAACCCCCTGATGAAATCTCGCTTGCTCGCATTGCCCCTGGCCCTGCTGATGACCGGCTCGGCCTGGGCCGACCAGCGTATCGACCACGTCTTGACCGTCACCGCCACCATCCCAACCGACAAGTTCTTCGTCGAACCGCTGGGCGGCAACTGGATGAACGACCCGCAGAACATGAGCTTCAAGCCAGTGGACGGGACCCTGGAGCCGATCCGCAAGCAGCTCTCGGTCAAAAGCAGCAGTGGCGCCATCAAAGCCAAGCTGCTCAACTCGCCAGCGATGACCAGCGGTGCCAACACGATCGCGCTGAACGTCAAGATCGGCAGCCAGGTGCTCAGCACCAAATCGGAAATCGTGACCACTGCCGCCGACGCCGCTGCCGGTAGCGTGGTCGACTTCCTGGTCACCGCAGGCGCCAAGCCCACGACCGGCTATGTACCGGGTAACTATCAGGGCTTGGTCAACCTCGTGTTCGAAACTCCAGATCCAAAGTGATCGCGCTTCCGCTTCTGAGCTGAACCCTGCCTCCCGGCGGCGCGCCTGTGCGCTCGACCGGGCGGCATTTGCCTGTGTGATACCCATGACGAGAACCGCCACATCGGTCTTCAGAGAACGTTTGGCGGCGGGCATGCTGTGCCTGGCGACGTTGCCGACCACGGCATCCGCCGACACACCCGCTTCCTTTAACCCCTTGGGCGTGTTGAGCCAGGCCGAAGGCTTGCCGCGCGAATTCAACGACCACTTCTTCGATGTTCCTCTGGCAGTACGCGTGGACCTGGATGGGCGCCTGCTGGGCGAAGCACTGGTCATGCTCAGCCGTGATGAAAAGGTGCAACTGATCGAATTCACCGGCAGCGAAGACAGCCAGGAACCCGACGCGCAACGGCAACGCTGGAGCGAGTACCTGAGCGACCCACAACCGCTGGGCAACTGCGCCCGAGACTGCACCAATGACTTGCTGGCGCTGCATTACAGCCTGAGCAATTCACAGCTTTCCATTCTGACCCGTACCGTCGAGCGTCTCAGCGAAGAGGAGCGCTACCACGCGCTTCCCGCGCAAGGCAGTCACGGCGTCATTCTGCGCAACCAACTGAACATCTCCGGCAATGAAGCCGACCAGACCGGCCGCTATGCATTGCAAGCCCAAGGCAGCGTCGGCCAATGGACCACCCTGGGGCAGCTTCAGGTGGACCGCTCCAGCGACACCCAACAGCGCACCCGGCACCGCGTCGACCAACTGTACGCCGAGCGCCTGGAGCAGGGTCATTTCTACCGCCTGGGCTACTTCATGCCCGATGCCCAGGGGCTGATGCGCCAGCCGCGCCTGCTCGGCGACAGCCCGGACACGGCGCTGGGCATCATGTATGGCAGCAGCGACAGCCTGGCGGTAAACAGCGCCAATCCCAGCGCCACGCCGATCTACGTCACGCCGAACCGGCCCGGCGTGGTGGAGATCTATCGCAACGGTGCGCTGATCAATAGCCAACCGGTCCAACCGGGCTTGCAGGCAATCGACACCAAGGTGCTGCCCGGCGGCATCTATGACGTGGAAGTACGCTTGATCGAAGATGGTCAGGTCACCGCCAGCACGGAGGAATTCATCTACAAGCCGTCCAACTGGAGCAATCCCGACGAGCCTTGGCGCTACAACCTTTACATGGGCCAACGCACCACCTGGCTGTCCAACTGGGAAGATGATGACGATACCAGCATGACCGCCGGGGCCTTGTTCAACTACCTGGCCCACTCGCGACTGGTACTTGGCGGCTCGCTGCAGCACGTCAGGGGCTTCAACCAGTATGGCGTTTCCGCCGACTGGGACGCGCTGGACACCCTCAAGCTGTACGCCAATGTGTTCCAGACCGACGAGCACGGCCATGGCTACGACCTGCAGGCGTTATGGAACTACCCAGCCGGCAACCTGGTGCTCAGCCGCAGCCAGACCTGGCAGCAATACCCACGCCTGCGTGGCGAGCTTGTGCGCGCACCGGGCCAGGAAGTCACGCAGACATCGCTGTCGTGGCTGCACCGTCTGGACCGCCGCATCAGTACCACCAGCCGTGTTTCGCAAACCAATGGCCTGTATGGCGGCACCTCGGTGGACCTGGGTCTGACCTACCATGGCAGCTTGCTGGGCTCGCTGGCCAACTGGCGCACCTCGGTATTCGATCGACCAGGCAACCCCGGCACCGACAACCAGCGCAACCGTGGCATCAACTTCACATTGAGCATGAGCCTGGGCGACGACGGCCGGCGCTTCTCCGGCACGCTCGGCTCGCGCACCGCGCGCGATGGCACCCGCGACCAGAACCTGTCGCTGACCTATCAGCAAGCGCTGGACCACCACACCTTGCGCAACGTTTCCACCACCCTGAGCGCCGACCGCTACGGCGCCGGGCTGGCAGGCAACATGCAATTCCAGAACCGCGCCGTGTATGGCGACGTTCATATGCAGAACTCGTCCTACGACAACACCCTCAGCGGCGGGCTGAACCTGGAAAGCACCGTGGCCGTGGGTGGCGGCAAAGCGGCCATGAGCGGTGATGTGCAAGCCTACGACGCCAGCATGATCGTCGATGTGATTTCCGACCTGGACGACCTCACCCTGCGCGCCGACAACCTGCAAGGCCCCAGCGCCCAGCTCAAACCGGGCCGCAACGTGATTCCGGTCAATGCCTATCGTCCAGGCCAGGTGCAGTTCGATTTCCAGGGCCTGGACGCCCACGCGGCGGTGATTCAGCCCGCCGGGTTCAGTTACCACCTCAATCGAGGCGGGGTCGATTATCACCAGGTGCGCATCATGCGTACGGTCACCGTGCTGGGGCGCCTGCTGGACGTACGCGGCGCACCGATCAAGGGAGCGCTGGTGATCAACCATGCCAGTCGCAGCCTGACCGAGCCCGACGGATTCTTTGCCGTGGAAATGAGCGAGTCCACGCCCACTCTGGAGGTCCGCCAGCGTGGCGGCAGGCTGTGCTTCATCAAGCTGGATGAGCGCCATGCACGCCGCGAAAACGAAGTGCTGTTGGTCGGTGACCAGCAGTGCAGCCCCGACACGCTGGCAGGCGCCGGCCTCAACCGTGAAGGAGACGCCGGATGAGGCGCCTGATCCTGTTCGCAAACCCTGTGCTGGCCGCGCTGTGTCTGGCCGTGCTGTTTCTGGCCAGCAACGTCGCCCGTGGTTCGGAGGCGGTGATTACCGCAGAGCTCAGAAATGGGGTTTTTATCAACACGACCCCCAGGGCACATTTCTGCAGTGTTTTCGCTTCAGGCAGCTTTTGCTGGAATACCTGGTCGGTCAACCTGCCGCTCAGCTACTACAAATCCATCAACCTGGAGACCACCAACGAGCGAGAAATGATCTATGTACGGGCGCCGAGGGTGATGACACTCCAATTGACCAACCAGGCCACTCATGAGACCGCCCAGGCCACTCTGCGCCCTCAGTACATCAGCCAACGCGCAAGCCATGCCACTCATCGGGTGATGAGCTATGCCGTCGCCGGTGTCAACGGCTGCCAGAGCCTGGGCGCCCATTACAACGGCAGCGACCATACTCGCCATCTGTGGACCATACCTGCAGGCGCCTGCTACAGCCCACCGACTGCCGTTGCGGCGGTCGAGCAGTCTTATGTCAGCGAACTGGGCATGACCTTCTTTCCCGAGTTTCCCAAACCCGAAACCTTGAGCCCCGGCCTCTGGGAAGGCGTGGTCACCCAGCGCGTCGGGCCGGGGGCCGAGTTCGATTTCGGCGAGACATACGGCAACAGCGCAGACTCCATTACGGTGCGGGTACAACTGACGATCAAACACGACATCCGCGTGGACATGCCTGCAGCCGGTACCGAAGTGGCCCTGGTCCCACCCAGAGGCTGGTACGACTACAACAATCACAAAGTAGTGCCCGAGCGCTTGTTCAAGGATCTGCCATTGCGGGTATGGGCGGGCAGTACCTTCTCCGTCTATCTGGAGTGCCAATACCCCAATACACCGCGCTGTCGCATCATCGCGCCGGTGGGTGGAGCAATTGGCTCCCATGCCGTGGAGGTCGATGTGACGCTCAGCTTGCCGGGGCCATTCACCAGCAGCGGTCAACCCGTTGACCACCTCGTACTGCAATCGCGCGTCGCCAACGCCAAGCTGATTACGCCTTCTGGCACTGCCGCCAACCAGCCCGGCACCCTGCACCTGAACATCGGCAAAGCCGCAGTCAGCCGAATGCTCTCCTACCCCGGTGCCCAATACCGCGGAAACATCACCGTCGTTTTCGACGCCAACCCATGAGGGTCCATCATGAAATACCTTATCTACCTACTGTCCTTGATGATCCTTCCAGCCCAGGCTGCGCCCGAGCTGAGCATCGGCGCGCTGTATGAATACCTCGACGGCGGCCGCAGCACCGCCCTCAAACGTATCTACAACGGCGGTGACAGCACCGCCTTCGTCAAGGTCATGGTCGCCGAATTGGTGTATGCCGCCGACGGCACCGTCACCGAGGTCGCCATGGACGGTCAGCCCTCGGACCAGCGCAGCCTGGTGGCGAGCCCGGCGCGGCTGATCGTTCCGGCCAATGGCATGCAGCAGGTGCGTTTGCTGTTCCGCGGCGAACGCGACAAGGAACGCTATTACCGCTTGCGTTTCATACCCGTACTGCCGGAGGTCAACGATGGCTTCGGGCTGACATCCGAGGAAGCCGAACAGTACGACGCATCGCTCAAGGCCGGCGTGAACATCCTGGCGGGGTACGGCGCAGTGGTGTTCGTCAGGCCTGCGCAACCCCAGTACGCCACCGAGGTGGTGCACGAGCCCAAACGCTTCATCATTCCGAACAAGGGTAACTCGACGATCGTGCTCGACCACTTCAACGACTGTGATCTGAACGGCAACGACTGCGCGCCGCCCACCAAACACCATGTGCGGCCGACCAAAAGCCTTGAGTTCGAGCGCAAGCCCGGTCGCAATTATCGCTTCGTACTGGAAGAAGGCACGCAGCAGCGGGCGTTCGATTTCAACGGCTGACCGGCCATCCGGCGGTGCGCGCGAAGCCTGTTCGCGCCCACCGGCCAGTGGTCAGATCAGAGATGGGATTCGGCATACTCGGCCAGAATCGACCGCGGTACACCCTGCAGCGTGATGTGCACGCCCTGCGGGAAATCCTTGAAACGCTCCGTCAGGTAGGTCAGCCCCGAGCTGGGCGCCGACAGGTAGGGGGTGTCGATCTGCGCCAGGTTGCCTAGGCAGATCACTTTGGAACCGGCGCCGGCACGGGTGATGATGGTTTTCATCTGGTGCGGCGTCAGGTTCTGGCACTCGTCGATCAGGATCAGGCTTTGCTGGAAACTGCGGCCTCGGATGTAGTTGAGGGATTTGAACTGCAACGGCACCTTGCTCAGGATGTAGTCGACGCTGCCGTGGGTGTTTTCATCCTCCATGTGCAGGGCTTCGAGGTTGTCGGTGATGGCGCCCAGCCAGGGCTCCATTTTTTCCGCTTCGGTACCGGGCAGGAAGCCGATCTCCTGGTCCAGCCCCTGCACGCTGCGGGTGGCGATGATGCGCCGGTAGCGCTTGGTCACCATGGTCTGCTCGATGGCGGCAGCCAGGGCCAGAATGGTCTTGCCCGAACCCGCCGCACCGGACAGGTTGACCAGATGGATGTCCGGGTCCAGCAGGGCGAACAGGGCCAGCGCCTGATAGATGTCGCGCGGCTTCAGACCCCAGGCTTCCTGGTGCAGCAAGGGCTCCTGATGCAGGTCCAGGATCATCAACTCGTCGTCCTTGATGCCCTTGATCCAGCCAACGAAACCCTGCTCGTCGATGATGAATTCGTTCATGTGCACTGACGGCAGCAGCTCGCTCAACTGCACGCGGTGCCAGGTGCGGCCGTGGTCCTGACGGGTCTCGACCTTGCTTACGCGGTCCCAGAACGATCCGGGCACGTTGTGATAGCCGCGAGAAAGCAGCGACACGTCGTCGACCAGCTGGTCGGTACTGTAGTCCTCGGCGGCAATGCCGCAGGCGCGCGCCTTGAGGCGCATGTTGATGTCTTTGGTGACCAGAATCACGCTCAGGTCGGGGTTGCGTGTGTGCAGGTCGATCAGCTGGTTGATGATGATGTTGTCGTTGAGGTTCTGCGGCAACAGGTTCGAAGGTTCGGGACGCTTATCCATCAGGATGGACAGAAAGCCTTTGGTGCTGCCATTGACGCGCATGATCGGCACGCCGGACTCGACCACTGAAGGCGAGGCATCGCCCAGGGTCTTGTCGATCAGACGGATGGCCTGCCGACACTCGGCAGCGACGGTCTGCTTGCCATCCTTGAGTTTGTCCAGTTCCTCCAGGACGGTCATGGGAATGGCGACGTGGTGTTCTTCGAAGTTCAGCAGGGCGTTCGGATCGTGGATCAGTACGTTGGTATCGAGCACATAAAGGATTGGCTGATCGGAAGAGGTGCTGCGTCCTTGTTCATCCATACTCGGTCACCTTTTTGGGAGCCTGACAACGCAATACCTGGACGGTGCTGCGCCGCGAAAAGGCCGCCGGATTCCCACATCAAGGAGCAGGACCTGCGCACAGGTGGAGTGTCTCTGGAAGACGCCACCTGTGATGCAGGGTTCGGCGGTCTGTCTTCGTAATACCGCAAAACCCATGAAGGAAAAAAGCACTTTACGGTTTTTTTGAAGTTTATTTTTCCGTAGTGCGAATAACGCTTGGCGGCTGCAACGCACGCCGTTAGAGTCCGAAGTTGACCCGCCCGTCATCAGACCGGTAAATTTCGCAAAAAACCTGCCAAAGCCCCGTAAAACCTGACGTTTAACGCTTTTGTTCACTGAACGTCGGCGCAGGCTTGCCATTGGATGTCGGTCTGGGCGGTTTCGCGCATCAGCCAGGGCACCGCAGTCTGAGCCTTGGCCAGGCTGTCATGAAACACCACGATCCCCCGTCGCCACAGCAGCATCAGGCTGAGCGTGCGCTCGCCGGCCTGCTGAGCGGTCAGGCGGCTGTCGTCGTCCATCGAATCGATGTTCCACAGCGCCACTTTCAGACCCGCGCCAGCGAAGAACCCACCGCTGTCGACGCGGCGCTGACCGTACGGCGGGCGGAACCAGGCCACGTAGCTGTCGGGCAGATCGCTCTGCAGCAGAGCGATGCTGCGCAGTATCGAGTCCTGCCATTTGTCCCATTGTCCATGGGAAACGTACTGCCAGCCCAGGGTCGCCACGCACTGCCCGGCATACAGCGCCTGCAATTGGGCCACCGAGGTCTTGTCGGCGCGCGCCTGCAGGCTCTGGCCTGGGACGAAGAACGTAGCGCTCAGATCCTGCGCACGCAGGTAGCCGGTCAGCGCATCGGTGGCGCCATCGACCGGGCTGGGGCCGCCGTCGAAGGTCAGCAGGAAGGTGCGGTCGGCAAAGTCATTGCCATCGAATTCCTGTTCCGACACCAGTTGCACTTCACTGGTGGTCTGCGGCGATACGGCGGCCAGGCGCAACAATTCGTTGAGATAGGCCTCGCTGAACACCTGGCCCGGCACGGCAAACCCGGAATAGAAGGACTCGGGCGCGATACCCAGATCGGCCGCCTGGGTGCGCAGATCGCTTTCGCTGTCGATGGCATAGCAGAACGAGGCGTCCTGCTCGCAGCTTTGCTGCGCCAGATCGAAATTGGCCCAGAGCCGCTGCCAGAGTCGCTGGCGCAAGTCGTCGATCGCCAGCAGGTTGATCTGGCGCAGGCCCAGACGTGCGGTCAGCTGTGCTTCGTCCTGGCTTTCACTGGCCAGCAACGAACGGGCGAACAGCAGTATCTGCGCGCGCGAGGCGACATCGAACAGCACCGGCGAGTCGATGCGCTCGGGCCAGTGACTGCGCTCCAGGGTCGCCACCGGCGGCGCGGCGACGGCGGCCTGAGCGGCGCAGAACAGAGCGGCCAGCATCCTTGATACCCAACGCAACGGCGATCTCCTCGATGAAGGGTGCGCGGGCACTATACCGCTGTCATGCCGCGGCGCGTAGCGTGGTGGTGCGCGCGGGCCTTCCCCCACCTCGTTTCTGTGATTACAGTAGGCAATCAACGGCGGTTCAGGAATCACCCTATGCTTCGCTTGGCCCTCGCCGTGCTGATGCTGGCCACGCCCACGGCGTTCGCCGCCGGCAAGGTCAGCATCTTCAACTGGCCCGATTACATGGCCCCCGACACCCTGTCCAACTTCAAGCGCCAGACCGGCATCGACACCCAGTATGCCGTTTTCGACAGCAACGAAACCCTGGAAAAACGCCTGCGCGAATCACCCGCAAAGTACGACGTGATCTTTCCGTCCAACCACTTCATGAATCGGCATATCAGCGCCGGCAATCTCGAGCCACTGGACCGCAGCCGTCTACCCAACTGGAAGTACCTGAACCCTGTCCTGCTGCGCGCCCTGGAGATCAACGACCCCGGCAATCGTTACGGCTTCCCCTACCTTTGGGGCTTCAGCGGCATCGGCTACAACGTGCAGCAGGTCAAGGCCGCTCTCGGCGACGATGCGCCGGTGGATTCCTGGGATCTGGTGTTCAAGCCGGAAAACATTGCGCGCCTGAAGAAGTGCGGAGTCGCCTTCCTCGACATCGGCCCCGAATTGTTGCCCATGGCCCTCAACTATCTGGGACTGCCCTCGCACAGCCAGAATCCGGCCGACTACGACAAGGCGCGCGCGCTGCTGCTGAGCATCAAGCCCTACGTACGCTATTTCGATTCGGTGGAGTACAGCCATCAATTGGCCGAAGGCAAGCTGTGCGCCGTGGTCGGCTTTTCCGGCGATATCCTGCAGGCGCAGACCCAGGCCAGACAGGCCGGCCAGGGCGTCGAGATCGAGTTCACCTTGCCGCGGGAGGGCTCGACCATGTGGTTCGACATGGTCGCCATCCCCGCCGACGCTCCGGACGAAGACGCGGCGTACACCTTTCTCAACTACCTGCTGGACCCCAAGGTCATGGCCAACATCACCAACAGCGTGCACTACGCCAATGGCAACGAAGGCGCCGATGAATGGGTCGACCCTGCGATCAAGGGCGATCTGCGGATCTACCCCAGCGCCGAGGTGATGAGCAAGCTGTTCCTGCTACAGCCAATGCGGGCCGACATCGAACAGCTGCGCACCCGAATCTGGAACCAGATCCGTCACTGAGGCCCTGGCTTGGATCAGTGATGCTCGCGAGTGGCGCGGAATTTCACGTCCGGCCAGCGTTCTTCCATCAGCGCCAGATTGACTCGCGTCGGCGCCAGGTAGGTCAGGTGCCCACCGCCGTCCAGGGCCAGGTTCTCAGCGGCCTTGTTGCTGAATTCCTCGAGTTTCTTCTTGTCGGCACACTCGATCCAGCGGGCGGACCACACGGTGATCGGCTCGTAGGCGCATTCCACCTTGTATTCCTCTTTCAGGCGGCTGGCGACCACGTCGAACTGCAGCACGCCGACCGCGCCGAGAATGATGTCGTTGCTGCGCTCGGGGAAGAACACCTGGGTGGCACCTTCCTCGGCCAACTGCTGCAGCCCCTGGCGCAACTGCTTGGACTTGAGCGGATCCTTGAGCCGCACCCGGCGGAACAGCTCCGGGGCGAAGTGCGGGATACCGGTAAAGCCCAGGCTTTCACCCTCGCTGAAGGTGTCGCCGATCTGGATGGTGCCGTGGTTATGCAGGCCGATGATGTCGCCGGCGAACGCTTCTTCGAGCTGCTCGCGCTCGGAGGAGAAGAACGTCAGGGCATCGCCGATGCGCAGGTCCTTGCCGGTGCGCACATGGCGCATCTTCATCCCCTTCTCGTAGCGGCCCGAACAGATGCGCATGAAAGCGATCCGGTCGCGGTGCTTGGGGTCCATGTTCGCCTGGATCTTGAACACGAAGCCGGAGAATTTCTCTTCCACCGGTTCCACGGTCCGCTCGTTCGCCACCCGCGGCAGGGGGCGCGGTGCCCAGTCCACGACGGCATCGAGCACATGGTCGACGCCGAAGTTGCCCAGCGCCGTACCGAAGAACACCGGCGTCAGCTGGCCGGTCAGGAACTCGTCCTGGTTGAATTCGTGGCAAGCGCCCTGCACCAGTTCCAGTTGCTCGACGAAGCGGTCGTACTCGTCACCCAGGTGCGCACGGGCCTCGTCGGAGTCCAGCTTCTCGATGATCTTCACATCGGTACGCTCATGGCCATGGCCCGGCGTGTAAACGATGATGTAGTCACCCGCCAGGTGGTAGACACCCTTGAAGTCGCGGTAGCAGCCTATCGGCCAGGTGATCGGCGCGGCCTTGATCTTGAGCACCGCTTCGATCTCGTCGAGCAGCTCGATCGGATCGCGAATGTCGCGGTCCAGCTTGTTGATGAAGCTGACGATCGGCGTGTCGCGCAGGCGGCAGACATCCATCAGAGCAATGGTGCGCGGCTCGACGCCTTTACCGCCATCGAGCACCATCAGCGCCGAGTCCACCGCCGTCAGGGTGCGGTAGGTGTCTTCCGAGAAGTCTTCGTGACCAGGGGTGTCGAGCAGGTTGACCATGTGCTCGCGATAGGGGAACTGCATCACCGAGGTGGTGATGGAAATCCCGCGCTGCTTCTCCATTTCCATCCAGTCGGAGGTCGCGTGACGGTCGGACTTGCGCGACTTGACCGTACCGGCCACGGCGATCGCCTTGCCCATCAGCAAGAGCTTTTCGGTGATGGTCGTCTTACCCGCATCCGGGTGGGAAATGATGGCAAAAGTGCGGCGTTTCGCGACTTCGGCGGCCTGTTGAGTCATGGGGGATCGCCTGGCGAGGGATAGAAAATGGGCGCGGATTATAGCCCAGTTCCAACGGTGGGGGCCACTGCGTGCGCCATGGCATTTACCCAGGCTCTGCCTTGGCCGTGCGATATCTACCACCGCGCAGCTGCGCACCCCAGGCAACGTGGTGCCCCCATCGCAGGGCTCGATTCCTTGAAGCCCGCAGCGGTGCCTCTTGCCCCCCGGAGCTGCCAATGACGACCCTACCACTGCCCTGGTTTCACAGCCGCGCGCTGGAACAGCGCTTCCTGCGCCATCTGAACGCTGTATCCCACCCACTCCTGACGCCTGAAGCGGCGCAATGGCTGCGCCAGCTTGCCCAGCCCGAGCGCGATCACCAGGCACACGACGAAGTACGCGTGGATGGCTTGAGCGTGATCACCGCGCAAGGGCATGCCGTCGAATTGCCCTTGAGCATGATGATCAGTACGAGCCAGCAGCCATGGGTGGCGCATTACCACCCGATCAGCGGCTTGCAGCTGTTCGACGACCGACGCCACCTGAAGCGCCACCTGCTTGACCGTTTGACGGGCCCCGATGGCGATGTGGCGCTGAGCTACCTGCACACGCTGGAGGAAAATCGACAGCTGCACCTCGACGGGCTCGACGAGGTACAGGTCACGCTCATGGAGGGTTCAGTGTTCGATACCCTGATGCTGGACATCCAGCATCGACTGAGCGAGCAGTTGCGCGGGTTGCGTCAGTTGTTGCTGGATCAGCCCATTCCCGATGAGCAGGTGACCCGCGGATCCGCCGCCGTCATGGCCAACCGGCTCGCCCACTACTGGCGCGAGGGAGCCGACCAGCCAGCGCTGCCTGCCGAACAGCTGACCCACCAGTTGCGTACGCAACTGATCACCGAGCTTACCCGTTTGCAATGGGACGGCACGCTGCCTGCCGGCGAGCATGATCGGCTCTGGGCCTGGCTTCAGGGCCAGGTACAGCCATCACCTCTTTCCTGCTTCATCCTGCAAGGATCGACTGCCGAAGGTCGCCAGCAGCCTTTGACAAACAGCCTGGTACTGACCGGTGACAGCACCGCGGCTGCGTACTTCTTCAACGCCGCAATGGGGCTGGTGCATTACGCCGACCGTTCAGCACTCCTGGCAGCGCTCACCGATCTGGAGCAGCGTGCTCGGTGGCTCTCCTGCGTGCCGAACGCACAACAGCCGGCCTTCAAGGCACTGCCCATCACCGGCATCGAACTGGTACCCGAGCCTGACTCCTCAGGGGGTTTGCACAGCTACACCCGACGCCTGCTTCAAGTACAGCACTCGGTGTTCTCGGACAGCTCGCCGGCTGCTGCCACGCGAGATATGCATACGCACTGCGAGCAAGCCCTGGCCCTGCATCAGCGGCTGGCCCCGAGCCTGCAAAGGCTGGCCCCGCCCTTCGCCGCTGACCCACGCGACAGCCTGGTCAGCCTGATGCAACTCACCGGTGCGGCGCAAGATGACCTGCAGCAGCCACAGCGCAGGGTGAGCGCGCTGACCGAACTGCACATCCACTACGCCAGCTACCTCGAACGCGGTCCCGACTTGCGCTGGGCCGCGCTTCAAGCCCTGGAGTTGCAACTGGCGAGCATTCTGCCAAACGGACCACCCGCCCGCTCGCTGTACCTCAGCGACCGCAATCGGTCCGCTGCGGCGACGCCTTGGGTCGATAGCCTCTGGACAAACGAGCCCCTTGCTGCTGGCACTAGCTGGCAGGTCGGTACGGTGGTAGCCGAAGGCTCACGTCAGGTGCTGCAGCAGATACCGAGCTTGCTGATCGAGCACATCACCGGGCAAGCACAGCGCAGCCTGTACCGCGAACTGAAAATCGCCTTGGGCCATCGTGAAGCCACTGGGCAGGCCTATCAACGTTCGTTGCGGCGCTCGCTGTTCGGCGTCGAATGGGCACTGTTCAAGCGGAGTCGATCAGTCGCCTCGCCGCTGGTGGAAGCGTTGCTGCGCGGCGACCCGGTACAGGTGTGGCAGCACAAGACCGGTCACCCCGCGCACGCCAATGCCGACGCGCTGATGTTGAGCCAGTCCACTGATGCCAGCGGGGCCGTTGTGATCTGGTCGCGTGAGGTGGGCTTTCAACTGTTCGAGTCTCTCGAGGCCGCGCATCGCAACGCCACGCAATGGTCGCCACGGCCGGCCGAACTGAGCCCTGGGCTGAGCAACTGGACCGCCCTGCCGGGCGATGCACTGAACACCTTGAACAGCCTGGACAGCGAGGACCGGCAACGAACCGCGCTGCAAGCCTATGATCAACTGCGCAACCAGGACTGGCCCGCTGAATCCTTGCCCGACCTGCTACGCGAAGCCATGACCGTGGACAGCCTGCAGCAACAGCTGTATCGCCTGCAAGACATGGCCCGCGGCTTGGTGGCAAAGGCGGCCCTGCCCGTCTGGTTGCAGCAGGCGGCCGTCGAAGATCAGCAGCACTACCTGCGCGCACTGGGGTTGAACCTGCTGGCGAGCCCGGCCGAAGACGACTATCTGTTTGGTGTTCCCGATATCGGCACTTACACACACGGCGTGCTGCAACGCCGGCTGAACCAGGACTTCACGCACGATCGTTTCAACCCCAAGGCGATCTTCATCACCACAGCCCGATACGTGCCGGCCCCGGTAGCGTCGGGAGAAATTCCGTCCGGCATTCCTGCAGCTTCGATCGTGCGACGGCAAACCCTGATCGAATACGCCTTGAACCACTACCGGGACTGGGACGCCGCCGTCACCCGCATCGAGCTGGGTGAAGGGCATGTGGCGCCCGCCGTGCTGGACGCCGACTACTGCCGCCGATTGGTACGAGAGGCCGATGTGGGCGCGCACTACCAGGCGCTGCTCAAGCAGACCTTCGACCCTACGGACCTCGATTATTCTCGACGACTGACGCTGTACGCCCGCCAGCTCCCGGGGCAGCTGCTGGAATGCGCCTGGCGAACTCGGCTCCAGCAAACCCTGCCCCTGCAGGCGGTCGAGCTGATCACTCGCGTGGCCTGCATGCCCGACCCCACTGTGCGACAGCCACTCAACGGCCAACCCGTGTTGGTGACCGCGCTGCAGTTGATTGCCAAGCCGGGAATGAAACCGGACACGGTGCCCGGTTGCTATCTGTTCAGGGCCGGTGAAGAGGGGCCGCTGGTGCTCTACTTGCCTTATGAAGCCACGTACACCTTCCAAGCTTTCGACAGTGGCACCGCCTTGCTCACGGCCCTCGCCGCCGATCCGACCCTGCAGACGCGACTGCTCGCGCGCATGCCGGAAAACCTGCGGCCGCGCTATGCCCATGGCGGCTTCCGCGAGCCGCATCTGGGCCGCACCGGGGACAACGACTTCAATCTGACGCAGAGCACCCGGACAGGCCCGGCATTGGCCTGCAACCCTATCGCCGGTAACGCGCTGCGCTACCTGTTCGTGGAGAACGGTCTGTATCTGCAAGCCCTTGCCGCCACGCAATGGGTCACCGCAGAACAGGTGCGCTGGCAAGCGTTGGTCAATGTGTTGAGCCTGGCTTGGGAGCAGCTGAGCATGTTCCTGCCGGGCAAGGTCGGGCTGGCCGTAGCCGCCTGGCAAACCGAGCTGGCGCTGTTGGACATCGCCCAGAACGTGCCGCAAAACAGCTGGGGGCAAACCTTGGCGCAGTTGACCTGCGCCCTGGTGCAGGGGCTGGCGATCAGTCAGGGAATGGCGCAGCCTGCGCTTCAGGGCAGCGCGCGTGAGTACTTCTGGCAAACCGTGCACAGCGCTCCGGAGTACGGCCTTGCGCTTACGCGCTACGAGGCGCCCACCGAGACCCTGCGCTCATTGACGTTTCAGCCGCCAACGCGCACTTACCTGAACGCCGGCGACCAGACCCACTTCCTCAGCCTCAACGGCAAGGTCTATCGCACTCGTCAGGAGCAGGATCGATGGTACCTGGCCGGGCAGCCTGATGATGACCTTGGCCCCAGGGTGCTGCTGGACGCCGAGCAAACGTGGGTCATCGATCCCGATCAGGACCTCGCCATCAGCGCAGGTGGAGTGCCCAGCAGCCTGGGCAGTCGCCTGGTCCGCTGGTCGCTGAGCCGTAACGAGATCATCATTCATGCCGTGGGCTGCCAGCAGATCCGCCGATTGCGTCCGCACCGTGCCGACATCCTCTACCGAGCCCATCGCGATGCCTTGGGTTATCTGGGCAATGCGCTGGTCAGCCTGCGAACAGCGCGGACCGTCGGCAGCGCAGACGCCCATACCTTGAAAGTGTTCAAGCACTTCTTCGGTGTCGCCCAGGTCACGGCCCTATTGATCGAACGCGTTCAGGAAGTGCTGGAGAAACTGGCCCGGGTCATGGCGTCGCGCGCCTACTCGCCGACGAGTTCGAAACGCTACGTCATGGCAAGCCGCCTGAGCGAGCAATCCTCGGTGGGTATTGCCTTCGTGTCTGTACAGGACCCACAGGGACAGGTGTTTCTGATGGACGATTTCTTCGATTTCGAAACGGCTCGCCTGTTGCCCCTCAAACCGTCCTACACCTCAACGCAAACCGACGCCGTGAGCAAGGCGATGATCCTGTTGCATGAGTTCAGCCATATCGCCTGCGACACCCGGGACATCCGCTACATCGAAGCGGCGACGCCCTATACCGATCGCTTGCGCCCGGGCGTAAGACGAGCATGGCTGGTGCGTCAGCACGACGTGTCGTTCTCCCATCTCACGCCTGCGCGCCAGTTGTTCGTCGTCCGCGATGGCGCTACCGGACAGGTGCGCGATATCCGCAACGAGGACCGCAAAGGGCGCGCTCTGATCCTGCGTCTGGCAGGCTCGCCCGATCTGGACGATGCACGTCGGCGGTTCCAGACCGACGCGGACATTCGCGCGCAGATTCTGTTGAAGAATGCCGATTCGGTGACGCTGTTGATCTATCGCCTGGGAAATCGCACAACCCCCTGACGCGGCTCGCGCCGCTGCTACACAGCCACCCCAATCCCCTGTGGAAGCGGGCTCTACCCGCGAAGGCAGCGCAATCCCGTGTGGGAGCGGGCTCTGCCCGCGAAGGCCGCACTGCGGTGACTCAGACAGGTCGCATTCAACGCCGACGCGGCTCGCGCCGTTGCTACAGGCACCGCAACCCCCTGTAGCCGCGGCGCAAGCCGCGTCAAATGCCCTGGGCAACTCTCCCCCGAACGCCGTCCCACGCAAGCTTTATGGTCATAAAAGGTGGCCAAATGCTGCCTCACTGTGGGAACCTCTCGCGGCACGGAGACGTCCATTCCCTGATTCGCGCTGTCGTCAGGGGCTGCAAAATCAGCAAGTTAGCCTGACGAGGCTGCGCTTATGGCTCGCACCACGCGAGCTGCTATTCGCGTCCTACCTGGGCCGATCGCTCGCCCGAGCGCTCGTCGCAGGCCCGGTAGGCGCCGACTGAAAAAGGAGTCCGCCTGTGGCTAATCGCTATGGCAAAGGGCTGTTAGGGGGCGCGGTTATCGTTGCCGTCCTGGCCCTGCTGGTCCATTGGATCGGCATAAGCACTATCGAGCACTACCGTGAAGACCTGCTGTTCTACCTGCAAGCGCACCTGATTCTGGTGCTGGTATCAATGTTCGCCGCACTGTTGGTGGGCATCCCTGCCGGCGTCGCGCTGAGTAGACCCAGCATGGTCAAGCGCGCCGAACGCTTCATGCAGATCTTCAACATCGGCAACACCATTCCTCCCCTGGCGGTCCTCGCCATCGCCCTGGGCATCCTGGGCATCGGCAGCGGCCCTGCCATCTTCGCGCTGTTTCTCGCCTCCCTGCTGCCCATCGTGCGCAACACCTACGAGGGGCTGAAAAACGTTCAGGGTTCACTCAAGGAAGCCGCCACCGGCATTGGCATGACCCCACGCCAGGTGCTGTTCAAGGTGGAGTTGCCCAATGCCGTGCCGATCATCGTCGGCGGTGTACGCGTGGCGCTGGCGATCAACGTGGGCACCGCGCCCCTGGCGTTCCTCATCGGCGCCAACAGCCTGGGCAGCCTGATCTTCCCCGGCATCGCCCTGAACAATCAGCCGCAGCTGCTGCTGGGCGCCGCCTGCACCGCGCTGCTGGCCTTGATCCTGGACGGCATCGTGACCCTGGTCAGCCGCCTCTGGCTTGAACGCGGATTGACTCGCTGAGCGAAGGAATGAATTCAATGAAGAAGTTAAGCATCGTACTGGGCCTGGCCCTGCTGTGCGCGGGCGTCGCGCAGGCCGCGGACAAACCCGTGATCCGCCTCGGCGCGCGGGTGTTCACCGAGCAAACCGTACTGGCGGCCATCACCGCCCAATACCTGGGCAGCAAGGGCTACGACGTACGGGTCACCGGCGGCCTGGGTAGCAACCTGGCGCGCAGTGCCCAGGAAAGCGGCCAATTGGACATGCTCTGGGAATACACCGGCGTCTCTCTGGTGTCCTACAACCACATCGACGAAAAGCTCGACAGCGCCGCAACCTATGCGCGAGTCAAGGAGCTGGACGGCAAAAAAGGGCTGGTCTGGCTGACCCCCTCGCGGTTCAGCAACACCTACGCCCTGGCCTTGCCTGAAGACGTCGCCAAGGCGTATCCCCAGATCAACACCATCAGCCAGCTGAATCAGGTGCTGATCGACGAGCCGAAGAAAGACCACATCCTGGCCCTGGATACCGAGTTCGCCAATCGCTCCGACGGCCTGGTGGGCTTGACCCAGACCTACGACCTGAAATTCACCCGCCGTGACATTCGCCAGATGGATGCCGGCCTGGTCTATACCGCACTGCGCAACGGTCAGGTCTTCACTGGCCTCGTCTATACCACCGATGGCCGCCTCAACGCGTTCAAGCTCAAGCTGCTCGAAGACGACCTCAAGTACTTCCCCGACTACACCGCTGCGCCCGTGGTTCGCCAGCAACTGCTCGACGCCCACCCGCAACTGGCCGCGCAACTCAAGCCGCTTGCCGAGATGCTCGACGATGCCACCATGCGTGAGCTCAATGCCCAGGTCGACGTCGCGCACCGCAGCCCGACCGTCGTGGCGGCCGAGTTTCTCAAGGCCCATCCGATCAACGATCAAGCCCAGGAGAAGCCATGAGTTTCCTCGACACCTTCTCCCACCTCGACTGGCCCTTGGTGCTGCAACTGACCTGGCAGCACATCACCCTGGTCGGCATCGCCGTCAGCCTGGCCATCCTCTTCGGCGTGCCGATCGGCATCCTGATGACCCGCTTTCCGGCACTTGCCGGGCCCCTGCAGGCCTGCGCCACGGTGCTGCTGACGATCCCCTCGATCGCCCTGTTCGGGTTGCTGCTGCCGTTCTATTCCAAGTTCGGCCAGGGCCTTGGCCCACTGCCGGCCATCACCGCCGTGTTTCTCTACTCGCTGCTGCCGATCCTGCGTAATACCTACCTGGCCCTGACCGGCGTGGAGCCCGGCATTCGCGAAGCGGCCAAGGGCATCGGCATGACCTTCGGCCAGCGCCTGCGCATGGTCGAACTGCCCATCGCCGTGCCGGTGATCCTCGCCGGCGTGCGCACCGCCGTGGTGATGAACATCGGCGTCATGACCATTGCCGCCACCATCGGGGCCGGCGGCCTGGGCGTCCTCATCCTCACTTCCATCAGCCGCAGCGACATGTCCATGCTCATCGTCGGCGCCGTGCTGGTCAGTGTCCTGGCGATCATCGCCGACCTGCTCCTGCAATGGCTGCAACGCGCCCTGACTCCCAAAGGATTATTGAAATGATCGAACTTCAGAACCTGACCAAGACCTTCCACAGCAACGGCAAGGAAGTCAAAGCCGTCGACGCGGTAAGCCTGACCGTCAACGAAGGCGAGATCTGCGTATTCCTCGGGCCTTCGGGCTGCGGCAAGAGCACCACGCTGAAGATGATCAACCGGTTGATCATGCCCACCTCCGGCAAGGTCCTGATCAACGGCGAGGACACCACCGGCCTGGACGAAGTGACCCTGCGCCGCAACATCGGCTATGTGATCCAGCAGATCGGCCTGTTTCCCAACATGACCATCGAGGAGAACATCACCGTGGTCCCGCGCCTGCTCGGCTGGGACAAGAAGCGCTGCGCCGAGCGCGCCCGCGAGCTGATGAGCATGATCAAGCTGGAACCCAAGCAGTACCTGCACCGCTACCCGCGCGAACTCTCGGGCGGCCAGCAACAGCGCATCGGCGTGATCCGCGCCCTGGCCGCCGAGGCGCCGTTGCTGTTGATGGACGAGCCCTTCGGCGCGGTCGACCCGATCAACCGCGAGATGATCCAGAACGAGTTCTTCGAGATGCAGCGGGCCTTGAACAAGACCGTAATCATGGTCAGCCATGACATCGACGAAGCGATCAAGCTGGGCGACAAGATCGCCATCTTCCGTGCCGGCAAGCTGCTGCAGATCGACCATCCCGACACCTTGCTGGCCCATCCGGTGGACGACTTCGTCAGCAACTTCGTGGGCCAGGACAGCACGCTCAAGCGCCTGCTGCTGGTCAAGGCCGAGGACGCCGCCGACAACGCACCGTCGGTGAGCCCGGAAACGCCGGTGGCCGATGCACTGGAACTGATGGACGAACACGACCGGCGCTACGTCGTGGTCACCGACGCGCAGAACAAGGCCATGGGCTATGTACGCCGCCGCGACCTGTATCGCCAGGTCGGCAGCTGCGTCGACTTCCTGCGTGAATTCAACGCCACGGCGGCCTACGACGAGCACCTGCGCATCCTGCTGTCGCGCATGTACGAGTTCAACCGCTCATGGCTGCCGGTGCTGGACGCGGAGAACGTGTTCCTTGGCGAAGTGACCCAGGAATCGATCGCCGCCTACCTCAGCTCAGGCCGCTCGCGCGGCATGAAAACCAGCATCGTCTCCCCCGCCGAAACCGCCCAGGCCTGATCGGCACCCTCGCGTGAAAGACCGCGCCGGATGCTTCGCGGCCGAGGACCGCTCCTACGAACTGCACACAATTCACCCGTAGGAGCGGTCATTGGCCGCGAAAGCCCCCCCTGGCGGTCCCCCAGCCCTACCCCAGATTGAACCGCGCCGTATTCTCGCTCAGCATCCGGCTGCCCTCTCCCAACCGATCCGCCGCCTGGTTCACAGCCCGCGCACCATCGAGCAGGCGCACCGCGGCCTGATCCACCTGCTGGATATTGCTGCTCACCTCATCGGCTGTAGCGGCCTGCTCCTCAACCGCCGTGGCGATCTGCGCCAGGGTATCGGTCACCCCCTGCACCGCTCCGGCAATCTCACCCAGGCGCTCACCCAGGCCCATCACCGACTGCGCATCGACCTGCGCCTGCCCACACGCGGCCTGCATCAGGTCCACGGCCTGCTTGACCGTCGAACGCAGGCTTTCCACCGTCCCGGCAATCTGCCCGGTGGACGCCTGCGTGCGCTGCGACAGGCTGCGCACCTCATCGGCCACCACCGCAAAGCCGCGCCCCTGCTCGCCTGCCCGGGCCGCCTCGATGGCCGCATTGAGCGCCAGCAGATTGGTCTGTTCGGCAATACCGCGAATCGCATCCACCACCGACTGGATCTGCTGCCCCTGTTCACTCACCCGGCCAAGCGCCTGCGCCGTGTCGTTCAAGCGCTGGTTGAGCTGCTGAATACTGGCGGTGGTGCGTTGACTGTCGCGGCTGCTGTCTTCGGCAATCTGCCGGGTGTGCTGCGCGCTCCCCGAAGCCTCCTCGCAACTGCGGGCCACGCCTTGTGAAGTAGCGGCCAGCTGCGTGGCGGCCGCCGCGATCTGGCTGATCTGTTGCTGCTGCGCCTCGACTTCATCGAGCGTGCCGCTGGATTGGCTATTGAGCGTCACCACCGCCTGGCTCAACTGCACGGTCTCGTGGTTGACCCCCAGCAGACTGCCACGCAATTGCACCACGGCGGCATTGAGCGCCGTACTGATCGCCGCCAGCTCGTCACGCCCCTGCACCGCTACCTGAACACTCAGATCGCCATCGCGCAGCGATTGCGCCAGCGTGGTGATCCCGCTGGCGCTGCGCCGAATCGACGCCTGCAGGCACACGAACAGGTACAACGCGGCCAACAGCAACAGGGCGAATACGGCAGCGCCTGGAATCAACTGGCGAACGGCTTGATCGTGATAGTGATCCAGCCGCCACTCCAACGACTTCAGCGACTCGTGACGCAATTCGTTCAGGGCGCCGAGCATGCCGTCGATACTGCTTTCGAACTGCGCGGCAGACAGCTTGATGTCGCCGCCGAACAGATTCTCGTCCAGACGCTTCAACTCGCCGTCCAACGTACCCAGCGCTTTCTGGTACTGCTCGTCCCAGCCACGCAGTTGTTCCGGCAAGCGCTGCTGCAAGGCGCCGCCGGCTTTCACCAGCTGCTCGCGCGCATCGTTGATGCGGCTGCGCAGATCACGCATCTGCAGACGACTCTGCAGGCTGAACTGCCCCGCTACCAATGACGAATGACCAATGCTGCCCAGCCGCCCGACGCGCTCGATCAGATCAGGCGCCTGCTGGGTCGCGATCTGCATCAGGAGATAGGTTTCCCGCCATGGATCGACGATCAATCCGCTGGCCATGGCGATCTGCTCGCGCAGCACCTGCACCGACGTCAGCGCGGTCGTGAAGCGATCGTAGCCGTCAGGCCACCAACCCACTTGGCGCAGGCTCGCCAGATCCAGCCCCCTGGTCGCGGTTTGTACCGCTTGCAGCCGCCCCAGGGTATCGGCAGGCGCCTTTTCGCGCGCCAGCTCGCTGCTCAGCTTGTCGAGCGACGCCTGGATCCCCGGCGTGGCCGCCTCCAGCGCAGCGATCGCCGCCTGCGCCTCTGGCGTTGGCTGGCGCTGGATATCCACCGCTTTCCAGCGCGCGGCACGGTTGCGCTGCGCCGACAGCTGCGCATCCAGGCTGTCGAGTGCCAGCAACTGATGCACGCCGCTGCGCTCGGCATTGATGACCGCCAGCCGGTCGCGAAAGTCTTCCCCCAACAGCCACAGACTGCCTACCAGCGGCAGCATGAACAGGAGAAACAGCAGCTGAAACTTGCGCGCGAAACCATAGCGACCCAGCAACCGGATACCCGGCGACAACAAAGCATGCATGTCCGACAACTCCACGGAGACTGCAGGTACCTACGGAAACGTGGCGCCAGCAAAATGCCATCTGAGCAAGATTCAGACCAATCATCTTCCCTCGGCTTTGCCCGTACCCTGGATCGCCCCACCGCTGGCGCGGCTCCGCTTTGGTGCAGAAGCCCCCGACTCCCTGCTTCCAATCAGTGCAAAGAATGTGTAACCGGAAGTGGCAAGAGAGCCGTAACGCATTACCGATGGCGCGCAAACACCGCCTCCAATGACATGGCCCGGAACCTGCTACACGCAAACCGCAAAAGCTGACCACACAGTTATGTTTCAGCACACGCCAACGCTCGCTCAGGCTGGCTCGCTACACACACCGTCGCCGCACGATCCGGCGTCCATCGTCCCAGGGGAGCAACATGCTGGACTCATTCTTCAAGCTCAAGGCTCACAACACCACCGTGCGCACGGAAATCCTCGCCGGGGTCACCACCTTCCTGGCCATGGCCTACATCCTGTTCGTCAACCCCAGCATCCTGGGCGAAACCGGGATGGACAAGGGTGCCCTGTTCGTCGCGACCTGCCTGGCGGCGGCCATCGGCTCGGCGATCATGGGCCTGATCGCCAACTACCCGATCGCCCTGGCGCCGGGCATGGGCCTCAATGCGTTCTTCACCTACACCGTGGTCCTGCACCTGGGCCACAGCTGGCAGGTTGCACTGGGCGCGGTGTTCATCTCGGCCGTGTGCTTCTTCCTCCTGTCGATCTTCCGCATCCGCGAATGGATCATCAACAGCATTCCCCTGCCACTGCGTTCAGCCATCGCCGCAGGCATCGGCCTGTTCCTGGCGCTGATCGCACTGCAAAACGCCAAGATCGTGGTCGCCAACCCGGCCACCCTGGTCGGCATGGGTGACTTGTCCAAACCCGAGCCGGTCCTGGCGATCCTCGGCTTCTTCATCATCGTTGCCCTGGAAGCGCTCAAGGTCCGCGGCTCGGTGCTGATCGGCATCCTGCTGATCACCGTGCTGTCCATCGTGCTCGGCATCACGCCGTTCAGCGGCGTGGTATCGATGCCGCCATCATTGGCGCCGACCTTCCTGCAACTGGACATCAAGGGTGCGTTCGACGTCGGCCTGATCAGCGTGATCTTCGCCTTCCTCTTCGTCGATCTGTTCGACAACTCCGGCACCCTCATCGGCGTGGCCAAGCGTGCCGGCCTGATGGGCAAGGACGGCCACATGCCGAAAATGGGCCGCGCCCTGATCGCCGACAGCACCGCCGCACTGGCCGGCTCGCTGCTGGGCACCTCGACCACCACCAGCTACATCGAGTCGGCAGCGGGCGTCAGCGCCGGCGGGCGAACCGGCCTGACCGCCATTGTGGTCGCCTGCCTGTTCCTCCTGGCGCTGTTCTTCGCGCCCTTGGCCGGCAGCGTTCCAGCATTCGCCACCGCCCCCGCCCTACTGTTCGTGGCGGTACTGATGGCGTCGGGGCTGGCAGAAATCGACTGGGACGACATCACCGTTGCCGCACCCGTCGTCGTCACCGCGCTGGCCATGCCGCTGACCTACTCGATCGCCAACGGCATCGCGTTCGGTTTCATCACCTGGACGGCGGTCAAACTGCTGAGCGGCAAATGGCGCGAACTCAATTCGGCACTGGTCGTGCTGTCGATCATCTTCGTCATCAAGCTGGGCTGGTTCGGTGGCTGATTGCCGCGCCGCGCGCCCCCTTGTACCCGCGCATGGCCTAAGCGTTTGATCGCACGCATAAATATTTTGCAAAGGGGTGTTGACACAATCCCGTTTCAAGCGAATAATGCGCGCCACTTGGCTACATAGCTCAGTTGGTTAGAGCATAGCATTCATAATGCTGGGGTCCGGGGTTCAAGTCCCTGTGTAGCCACCAAGTACGAAAAAGGGCTTACCGAAAGGTAGGCCCTTTTTTTATGCGCGCATTTCCACATGACCACAACTTGCTACCATGACCTTCATTTCCCCTCCCGGAGGTCTCCATGCGTGCAACGGTGCTGGTGCTGGTCGAAACCATCAACGACTACGTGTCGATTCTCGAAGATCAAGGCTACAACCTGATCATGGCGCCCTCGCCTGCCGAGCGCGCCAAGGCGATCGCCGACCACGCGGATCGCATCGATGCCGTCCTCACCCGTGGCCCGTTGGGTTTGACGGCGGAAGAGATGGCGGCTCTCCCTAAGCTGCGCATCATCTGCGTACTGGGCGCAGGCTACGAGAACGTCGATCTGTCAGCCGCCAGGGCACACGGCTTGACCGTGACCAACGGCGCTGGGGTGAATGCATCCTCGGTGGCTGACCACACCCTGGCGCTCTTGCTGGCCCTGATGCGCGATATCCCGCGCGCCGATGCGTCGGTCCGGCGTGGCGAGTGGGTCAAGAGCATGCGCCCTTCGGTGGCCGGCAAGCGGCTGGGCATCATTGGGCTGGGAGCCGTCGGCCTGGCAATCGCCAAGCGCGCCGCGTTGGGTTTCGACATGAGCGTGCACTACCACAACCGCACGCAACGCGATGATGTCGACTATGGGTACTGCGCCAGCCCGACAGAGCTGGCCGCAGTCAGCGATATTTTGGTGATTGCCACACCGGGCGGCGCGCAAACCCGCGCCATTGTCGACGCCAGCGTGCTGAAAGCACTGGGTCCGCAGGGGTTTGTGGTAAACATCGCCCGCGGCAGCGTAGTGGCGACGGACGATCTACTGACGGCTCTGCAAAACAATGCAATAGCCGGTGCGGCGCTGGACGTGTTCGACGACGAGCCCAACGTACCAGACGCCTTCAAGACGCTGCACAACGTCGTCCTGACGCCTCACGTGGCCGGCCTCTCACCAGAAGCCACGCGAGACACGGTGACGATGGTTGAACGCAACCTGAGCGCATTCTTCAGTGGCGAACCGGTGCTGACACCCGTCCACCTCTAACCACCACAATGCATCACGGCAAACACCCTGTACCCTGTGGGAGCGGGGCGGGCGGCGAGCCCTCTGCCCGCGAAGAACGCACCACCGCTCCCCAACCTCACACAAAGATCAAATCACCCCACAAGCCATCCGCGCCGCACCACCACCCAACGGTGCCGGGGAATCGGAATGGTTGTCACCACCGGCATGCACCATCAACGCATGCCCTTCCACTTCGCTCAATTTCTTCAAGCGCGGCGCCAGCACCGGATAGGTCGCGGTGCCATCGGCATTCACATAGATCGCCGGCAGATCCCCCAGGTGACCTTTGGCATCATAGGGACCCAGGTGCTTGCCGGTCTTCTGTGGATCGAAGTGCCCGCCTGCCGCTTCCGCAGCCGACATCTTGCCGTCCTTCATCGCCGCCGCGCAGCTGCCATTGGCATGTACGTGGAAACCATGCACGCCTGCCGGCAGCGACTTGAGCTGCGGCGTGAACTCCAGCCCGTACGGCGTTTCCTCGATCATCACCGTGCCGATCGGCTGTGGCGCGCCCTCGGCGCTGACCAGATTCATCTGGACTTCCTTGGATGCCGCATTGGCGCTACCGATCGACATTGCAGCCATCAGTGCAAGCCAGCCATAAGACTTCATCGTGCCTCCTTCGCTTCGCGTTTGATTACCGACAGGGTCGCGACTCGCGTCGCCGCCCCATCCCGTTCAGAACCCGAATCGGGCCCACTCGTTCCTGCCCATCAATCCAGCGCGCGCAGACGGTATTGCGGCGGCAGTTGATCGAAGCCACTGATGGTCACGTCCAGGCTTTTCCAGCGGCCATCCTTGATGCCGTAGATGCAGCCATGCACCGACAGCTCCTGACCACGGTGCCAGGCGTTCTGGACAATGCTGGTATGCCCGACGTTGGCCACCTGCTGAATGACGTTAAGTTCGCACAGACGGTCGACCTGCTCCTCTTCGGTGGGCAAGGTCGCCAGCACCTTGCGGTGCTCGTAGTACAGGTCGCGAATGGTCCGCAGCCAGCCATCGATCAAGCCCAGCTGGCGATCCTGCATCGCTGCGCGCACGCCGCCGCAGCCGTAATGGCCGGTCACCAGGATGTGTTTGACCTTGAGTACATCGACCGCGTACTGGATCACCGACATGCAGTTCAGATCGGTGTGCAGCACCACGTTGGCCACGTTGCGGTGCACGAACAGATCCCCCGGCAGCATGCCCACGATCTCGTTGGCCGGCACCCGGGCGTCCGAGCAGCCGATCCAGAGAAACTCCGGGGTCTGCTGACGCGCCAGCTTGGCGAAGAACTCCGGATCTTCTTCCTTGATCGCCTCGGCCCAGCGCGCGTTGTTGTCGATCAGTTCCTGTAGATCATGCATGTTCAAGCCTCAAGAATGATTTGGATTATGACTGGCCAGCGCCGCACAAGGTCACGGTCGGTCCCGACAAATCACGCTGAATCTTTCCATCCGCACGAGGGTCAACCCTATCTAGACACACACCAGAGGATTGCCGTAATGACTGACTCCCATCGCCCCTACAATGCGCCACAACCCAACCCGATCGACGACACCGAAGATCGCATGGGCCAAGTCCGCGAGCTGGATTTCGATGACACGGACGGTCCCACCGGCAGGATCGGCGATACCATCCCCGCCGACGAGCTGGAGCAGCTTGTCCCTGAAGAGCGCGTACGCGAAGCAGGCCTGACCGGCGCCTCGATGGATGATCACAATCCGACCGAGGACGACCTGAGCCCTGAAACACTGATCCACGAAGACGGCGCACGTTCGCCCAACGAGCCAGGCGAAAGCGGTCCCGCTGACCAGGAACTGAGCTTCGTCGATGAAGATGACATTGGCGGCGGCGATGGCCTGGATGAAGAAGAACTGGCCCTGATCGATCCGCTCGACGGCAAACGCTGAGGCCGGCGTCCACACCGATCACTTTCCCAGGCTCATGCAGGGTAGTGATCGGTGGCGCTTACTTGAACAAAGCAGTCATTCGAACAACGTACAGGCCATGACCAGCGCATCCTCGCGCCCACCGGCCATGGGGTAGTAGTCCCGTCGCTTGCCGATTTCGTTGAAGCCATAGCGCTCGTACAGTCGGTACGCTGATTGATTGCTGGCTCGCAGTTCCAGAAAGCACTCACGCCCGCCCAGCTCGTAGGCTCGCGACATCAGCCGCTCAAGCAACTTCAAACCCAGTCCACGACCCTGGTTCTCCGGCTTCACAGTGATGTTCAGCAGATGAGCTTCGTCGATGATGACGTTGAGCACGCCATGCCCCACCTGTTGCTGGCCGTCGAACATCAACCAGATTTCGTATGATTTCAAACCATCGAGAAAGATGCCCCGCGTCCACGGATGGGTGTAGGCAGCGAATTCGATCTTGAGTACGGCATCCAGATCCGCTTCGGTCATTCGGCGAAAGCTTACGGCATCACTCATCACGGTTTTTCCAACGCGGTAACAGACGGCGCATCGCCTGCCACACGGCAGCCTTGCGCTCGGGTTCATCCATCAACAGCTCAAGACCCGGCACGGCCCAGGCCAGCCCAAGCCCTTCCACTTCCAGCTCGCGGTTGTAATCCTCGGCATTGGCACGCCCGGCAAAACGAATTGCCGGCAACCCGACCAACCACAGGCACGTGCACGGTGCCTGCTCCAGCTGCGCCATGACGAAGCCCTGTACGAAATCGCAGGCCGCATCCGGCCCCTGGTCCAACTGGCCGCGCTGCAGAAACGGCCAGCGGATCGGCTCGCCCAGAATCTGCGGCGCATCGGGCAGGCCGGCAGCGCGCAGCATATCCTTGAGCAGCAGGTACGAAGGATCGCGGCTCTGGAACGCCTGACCCGTCGCCAGCTCCACCAGCACCAAGCAAGGACCGGCGCGCAGCACCTGCAAGGCGAAGCGCGGGGGCGGACTGACCGGTTTGGCGACCGGCGCCTCGACGACCTCTTCGGTTACAGCAGTCACGGCCGGTCGTGCAACGCTGGGCCGCGGCACCTCGATCCTGGGCCGCTGAACCTTGGCCGGATCGGGCAGCGCAGGCTCCACCGCGCGCGGAGCATTCGGCAGCGCCGAGGTCACCGCCGCCTGCTCGGCAGGCTCCAGAGGCGACGGCAGCACCTCGACATGCGCAAGTACACAGGCACGCGAAGGCGCTGCGAACGGCAGCTCGGTACGGGGCAGCCAATGCACTACCTGCATGGCGTCCAGATAGGCGCGGCGACGGGACTCGTTGAGCAAAGGGTCAGCCATCTGTGGGTAAGTCGAGGCGGTGGATTCTACCGATGTTCGACACGATGTGCCGCCACGTTTTACACAAGCGCTCGCGCGCAGCACCAAAACCCGCCCCATCATGCAGTACAATCGCGACCCTTTAACCTGGCACGAGTCGACCAGCCGATGATCGAACCCAAGCGCGTGCTGCGCGCCCTCGCCGACCACTGGGCCCTGCTGGAGCCGCTGTGCGAGCACTTCGACCAAGGTACCCTGAGCCTTGTCGAGCTGCGTCAGCAGCTGGCTGCACAACGCCTGGACAGCACTGCCCAGGAGATCACCAGCCTGCTCGACACCTGGATCCGGCTGGACATCCTGGTACCCGTCGCGAAAAGCCCCAACCGCTTCGAGCTCAACGCGCAGATCCACGACTTCCTCGCCTACCTGCGGCGCGAACACCGCCTGGGCCTGTGCCTGGAGATCGAAGCCTACCTGCGCCACCTCGAACGTTTGGCCGGGCACATACAGGATGCCTTCGACATTCGCGATGGCAACGACCTGGCTCGCCAGCTGCGACTGCTCGACATGCGCGTGCGCGATGTGCTGAAAAAACTGGCCAATGACGAGCAGGCGCTGGTGGCCGTGGCCGAGCGGGCCAAGACCCGCGATCGCCAGGTTGACCTGCGCCAGCGCTACGCCGAGGTCCTCGCGACATGGGATGAATACGTCGAACCCATGATCCAACTGGTCAACGCCGACGGCGCCTTCGAGCAAGGCGTGCGCAAGGTCGAAAACGTCCTGCTGCGTTTGCTCGGTGAACAGCAGCGCCTTGGTCACCTGGTCGATGACGACATGCTGTTGCGCACCCACGCGCGCATTCTCGAAATGCAGACGTGCGCGCAGCTGACCCTGCGCCATGCCCGTGAACTGCTGCTACCCCTGCGCGAGGAAGCACGTCGGCACAACGCCGTGACCCGCGGCGCAGCCCTCGCACTCTCGGCCATTCGCCGCAAAGGCCTGGACGCCGTCCCCCAGGCCGCCCTGCCATTGTTCAGCCGTCCGCAGAGCACATTCCTGGGCAGCGCCAGCCAGGTCGAAGCCTACGTCTACGCCCTCGCCCGCTTCGAAGCCAAGCCCGCCCCCTTCCCCAAGGCGCACAAGAGCGACACCGCAGGCAGCCAGCGCGCACCCCGCACGGTCAAGGAAATGCTCGAACGTTGCGAAAACGCCCTGCCGATGCCCGACCTGATGCTCTGGCTGCTCGACCAGGAACCCGATGGCGCCACCGATGAGCTGCTGTACTGGTTCTCGCGCCTGTCACGGGACAAGCGCTTTGCCCGCCAACGCCTCGAACGCCGTGACTACCATACCCGCGAGCACCAGCTGAGCCTGCGCTCCTTCGCCCTGCTTTCCAGCGCCGAGCCCGCCACAGCGGTCACCCCGGCACACTCCGCGAGCACCGAACATGCATCTTGACCTCAACGAACTGACCCACCTGGCGCCGATCTTTCGCGAGCTGCTCAAAGGCTTTCACATCAGCCGCCGCGACCCGGAGCTCTACTCGCAACTCTCGACCCTGCAGGACGTGTACCGCGGCCTGTTCAAGGCCCTGGGCTTCGAACTGGTCTGCGACACCCGCGGCTTCTACTACTTCGTGCCCGAACTCGCTGCCGCTCAGGTCAACAAGACCGCGCAGCGTCTGTCCCTGTTCACCTTCATCCTGGTGGAGCACCTGGCCGATCAAGGCCGCGATCCGATTGCCGTACTCGATGGCGGCAGCCTGGGGCGCGACGAACTGCCGGCCCTGCTGGACAAATACCGCGACCTGTTCCTGCAGGCCGAAGTGCAGACCCAGGAAGAACTGGAAGAGAAGATCCTGCGGCGCATGACCCAACTCGGCTTCACCGCCGAAGACAATGGCATCTATCGCTTCCTGGCGCCGATGCATCGCTTCCTCGATGTGTGCCTATCGGTGCAGCAGGACCGCGACCTGGCCGCCAGCCTGCACAGCGCCCTGCCCCTGCCGGTGCCGATGCTCGCGGGGGACGATACCGATGACGGCGATGACATCAGCGACGAACAGGCCTTGGCCCTCGCCATAGCCCAAGAGCGACAGGAGCTCGACGCATGACCCAGGAACGCTACGGCATCCGCCGCTTCGCCTTGCTCAACACCGCCGGCTACAGCCTGGGATTGTTCCCGCTGGAGCAGCCGCTGTCGGTCTACGGCGCCAACAATCTGGGCAAGAGTGCCTCGATCAACGCCCTGCAGTTCCCGATCCTGGCGCGCATGTCCGACATGAGCTTCGGCAAGTACACCCTGGAGCAGTCGCGTCGCTTCTATTTCGCCACCGATACCAGCTACATCCTCTGCGAAGTCGTCCTGGCCCACGGCCCCCATGTCATCGGCGTCGTCGGTCGCGGTCCTGGCGGGGGCTTCGGTCATCAGTTCTTTGCCTATGCGGGCGAGCTGGATCTGGCGCATTACCAGCAGGACGGTACCTGCCTGCGCCAGAAAGAGCTGTTCAGCAATCTCGAACGCCATAACCTCAAGGCCTATGAGCTCAAACCCGAGGAGCTGCGTCGCCTGCTGGTCGGCGGCCACACCAGCGTACCGCTCGACCTCACCCTGATCCCCCTGCGCTCGACCAGCGAGCAGAGCCTGAAAACCTTCCGCGCCCTGTTCATCAACCTGCTGCACATGCGCGAAATCACCGCGGCCAAACTCAAGCAGCTGTTCCTCGATGCCTTCGAGCACAGCCTGCGCTCGGGCAGCGTCGACTACATCGCCGCCTGTGAAGAGGCCTTCCGCGACGTACGCCGCATGGAGCAGGACTACAACGCCCTGGTCGCTGCCGGCCCGCTGGTCGAGGCACTGGCCAATGGCGTCGCCCAGCGCGACGGCCTGCGCGGCAAGCTGCACCGTCTCTCGCCGATCCTGGATGGGCTGCTGGGTACCTGGCAGGACTATGCCGGCGCGCGCAAGGAAGAGCTGGTCATCCAGTCCGAGCACTACCGCAACGAACAGGATGTGCTCCAGACCAACCAGCGCGGCAGCACCCAGGAGCTCATGCGCCTGGAGCGCGAAATCTCGACCATCCAGCGCTGGCTCGGCGAACTCTCGGTCCTCAAGAATCGCTTCGCGCTGGTCACCGACGTACGGATGCTGGAGCAGCAGCTGCTGGCTGCCAAGGATGCCCACGACGAACTGGCCGGCGCCCTGGCGCAGTCTCGGCAGTTCAGCGCACAGGACCTGCAGGAGCGGGTCGGCGACGTCGAGCAGCGCCTCAAGTCCATTCGCCAGCAACTGGAGCATGCCGACAACAACAGCTACGCGCGCCTGCGCGAAGAGTTCTCGCAGCAGGATGTCGACCGCCTGATGCGCCTGTTCAACGGCGCGCTATTCAGCCTGCCCACCGGTCCACGAGGCCTGGACCTGGATGACGGCAACGCCTGGGTCGACACCGTGCAGACCGTGCTTGACCGCTTCAAGGGCGAGCGCTTCGAACTGCCAGGACTCTCCATCGACCTGTCCACCATCGAACCGCCGGTGTTGCAGGCCCTGGCTGATCGCGCCGCCTTGCGCGAACAACGTGCGCGCCTGGAAAAGGAATTGCAGCAACTCAAGACCCAGCAGGCCGTTGCCGCGGACCTCTCGGCCAGCAAGTCGCGCTCCGAGACGCTGTACCAAGAGGTTCTGGATGCCCAGAAGGCCTTGGAAGACTACCGTCGCAGCCAAACCCTAAGCGGCGAAGAGCAGGACAAACTCGAACAGCTTGCCCAACTCGAAGCGGCCCAGGACGAACTGGCGCGCTCCAGCGACGCCTTCACCGAGCGCGTCGGACAGCTGTCTGCCAAGCTGCAACTGGTGGGCCGGCAGATCGCCGACCTGGAAAGCAAACAGCGCACCCTGGACGATGCCCTGCGCCGCCGCCACCTGCTCCCGGCCGATCTGCCATTCGGCACGCCTTTCATGGAGCTGATCGACGACTCGATGGACAACCTGCTGCCCTTGCTCAATGACTATCAGGACAGCTGGCAGAGCCTGCAACGTGTCGACGGACAGATCGAAGCCCTGTACGCCCAGGTGCGCCTCAAGGGCGTGGCCAAGTTCGACAGCGAAGACAACGTCGAGCGCCGTCTGCAATTGCTGATCAACGCCTATGCCCATCGCACCGACGAGGCCCTGACCCTGGGCAAGGCTCGACGCGCCGCCGTCACCGACATCGCCCGGACCCTGCGCAACATCCGCAGCGACTACGACAGCCTCGAACATCAGCTGGCGTTGTTCAACCGCGAGATCAACAAGCGCCAGGTGTCGAATCTGCAAAGCTTCCGCATCGTGCTCGCACCCAACAAGGACGCCCTCAAGCACATCGACCAGATCATCCACAGCGCAGGCCAATACGAGGAAGGCGAAACCCTTTCCGTATTCGACCTCAACCAGAGCGCCGAGCAGGACAGCAAGAACGAGGAGGCCAAGGAATACCTGGCCCGCATGGTCGCGGCCAATCATAACCAGCTCGGCCTCAAGGACCTGTTCGAACTGGCCTTCGAAATCACCAAGATCAACGGTCAACCGGTCATCCACACGGACATCGATGGCGCCGCCTCCAACGGCACCACAATGACCATCAAGGCGCTGACCAACATGTACCTGTTGCTGCACCTGATGGATCGCGATCAGGCCGGCCGCATCCGTCTGCCCTATTACCTCGACGAAGCCGCCGATATCGACGAACGCAACCAGGCCGCCCTGCTGGAAACCAGCCAGCAACTGGGTTTCACGCCGATTCTGGCGAGCGTGAAACCACAGGTATCCGCTCACGTAGCCATCGACCTCGAAGGCGGCAGCAGCGCCGAAGGCATCTACATCGACGAAGCGGACTGGAAATTCATCCGCCGCCACGACGAACTGACGAAAGCGGTCGCTGCACTCGAAAGCGAGGCCACTCGGTAAACGCAACGCAATGAACGAGCCCCGCAACAGCGGGGCTTTTTTTTGAAGCCTTCAACCACTCGCCGACCTGATCAGCTCAACCGCCGCCGGGTCGGTCTTGATCAGGCTCAACTGGTGCAGGCTGATGTAGCGCCCGTCCTTGTATTCGACATCGCGCAACGTACCTTCGTGGGCAAATCCAAGCTTCTCCAGCAGATGCAAGCTGGCGGCATTCTCCGGCTCGACGTCTTCGTGAACTCGACTTTTTCAACCCTTCGAGCGTTCAGTCGTCACTCATATGGATGCCCAGATCGTTACGCCCAGGCGCAACATGCGGCTTGAGAGTCAACGCCGGAATCTCATAGTCCCCACCATTCTGGCGACGAAATCGCAGCGGCTCGTCATCAAACAGATTATCCAGCCGGACTGCATAGGCTTCACAAACCTGTTCGAACCGAGTCGCGTCCATTTTGCCTGTTTTGTAGATCGGAAAAGGCGGCATCACCGTGAACCCAGGATAGAAAAGCACACCGTGTTGAATGGGGAACAGCAGATCATTCAGCGCACCGTTCACGCCTCGATCACTGTAATGAGGCTCCCACCCGCCCATGGTCACCACCAACATGGCGCGCTTTCCCATCATGCTGCCTTCGCCGTAGCGATCACCCCAATGACTTTCGCTGTGTTCGCCAACGCCGTAGGCAAACCCGTAGGCATAGACGCGCTCGATCCAGCCCTTGAGGATTGCAGGCATCGAGAACCACCACAGTGGAAACTGAAAGATCACGGCGTCCGCCCAACGCAACTTTTCCTGTTCTCCCTCGATGTCCACCGGCTGCGTGCCCGCAGCGAATACACGCTGCGATTCAAGCGCAGGGTTGAAAGGCGCTTGGTTGTCATAACCAGGGGCATCGTAGGTATCCAGAGGCGCTTTCCAACCCATGGCGTACAGATCCGAAACGACTACTTCGTGCCCCCCGGCTTTCAGGTGAGCGATGGCGAAATCCTTGAGTGAGCCATTCAGGGATCGAGGTTCAGGATGAGCGTAGACAAGCAGCAGCTTCATGTGGAGCTCCAAGTAAATGAATGCCACACGGTAGCGACCGGCTCGCTATGATAGAAATGAATTCCCGAAACAGCTGGTATTTACATGCACAATATCTTGCGCCGACTGGATCTCAATCTACTGGTCACGCTGGATGCACTGCTGTCCGAGCAAAACGTCACGCGCGCCGCCCGACTCCTCAATCTGGCTCAACCGACAGTCAGCCTGCAACTGGGTCGACTGCGGGAGATTCTGGACGATCCCTTGTTGCTGCCAGGCCCGCGAGGGATGTCACCTACCGAGCGAGCCAAGGCGTTGCGCGGACCGTTGCGTGAAGCCCTGGTGGCTTTGGAAGCGACGCTGAGCCCGAGCGCCCCATTCGAGCCTGCACTGTCGAATCACACTTGGAAGATCGCTGCGAGTGATTACGCTATGACCGCATTGGTGTGGCCATCGTTGGCGGTGCTCAGACGCCTGGCACCGGACACCCGCCTGATGCTGTTGAACAAGAGTCCCCTCAGCCTCGCCGATGACCTTGAAAATGGTCGGATCGATCTGGCCCTGCACACCCGCGATGAAGCACCAGCAAAACTGCGTCACAAGTCTTTGGTTCACGAACGCTATGTGCTGGCAGGGCGTCGAGGTCATCCCGCATTGGCAACCCCGATTTCGCTTGAGGCATTCTGTGGTCTTGAACACACCGTGGTGTCACCCAATGGCGCTGGCTTCGTTGGCAGTACTGACCAGGCACTGGCTGCCCAGGGCCTGGAGCGCAAAGTCGTTCTATCCGTATCCACTTTCAACTCGCTTGTCTCAGCACTGGCTCACAGTGACCTGGTCGCGGTGGTGCCGGAAAGACTTGTGCAGGATCAGCCAGCTCTTCACGTCCAGATACCTCCACTCGCTATTCCAGGTTTTGAGATGCTCATGTTATGGCCGGAAAGACTGCATCGAGACCCTGGCCACATGTGGCTGCGCGATCTCATCGCCTCTGGAATGCACAGGGGCACAGGTCCATAGGCAGGCGTGCTGAAAAAACCACCCGCCAAGGTGGTTATTTTTGCCTCAAGAAAGACAAAACCCCTACCTGCTTGCGCAGATAGGGGTTTCGGAATTGAATCTTGACGATGACCTACTCTCACATGGGGAAACCCCACACTACCATCGGCGATGCATCGTTTCACTGCTGAGTTCGGG